>JBBQLA010000368.1:0-3725 GCA_038327485.1 Acidimicrobiales bacterium | reverse complement strand
TTGCCTCTTCGCCGGTGATCGCGACCGCCGCTCCCGAGCGGTGGTGCGTGGCCGGGCGGAGTTCCTCGCCCCCGCTCCGTACAGGTGTTGCCACAAACTCGGCAGCGGGCGGTAGCGGCGCGCTGCGGAGCGTGGACGAAGTCCTGGATGGTCTGCCGAAGGGCAATCAGTCGTGGGTCCGGATGGTGCCCGACGAAAGCTCGTTGACCACGAAGTTCAACGAGCTCACTGAGGGTGGGACCCCAACGACATGGAAGAACTTCGACGGAACCGTGATCGAACGCAGCGATGGGGTTCAAGTCGGCATGCGAGGTTCCTCGAGTAGCGGTGGCGGGGCCATCGATATCCAGATGCCGGATGGATCGCGAATCCGAATCCACGTGGAGCAGCCGTGAACTCGAGGACACCGCGCGAGGATCTTCTAATCGGTGGGCTGGACGACTGGGCCGACGCCGGATGGGCGCTTCAGTCGGCCCGACTCTCCGGCACAACGAAGTTGACGGAGCTCCGGGATGCCACGCTTGCGCTGATCGACGAGGTACTGCGTGAGGGCCTCATGGTCGCTGGTGACCTCGTGGGCAGCGAGCATGTTCCGTGGCACGGGGAGCCGGAAGAGTGGGTCGAGCGCATCCGCCAGGAGTGGTTAGGCGAGTGGTGTGATGAGGTCCCAACGCCGGGCGCCATCGTGTGGCTTCGCAACACTGCAGCAGGAGATGCGCTCGCTCGCGATGTCCTCGATAGAGAGACCGGCGAGTGATGCGATTGGCGGCGCTGCTTCCGCTGATGAAGCTGCAGCCATGTCGCCTCGTGAACGGCCTCTGAGCTGTTCCATGAGGGCGGCGGCGCGGCGGACGTTCTTCGCTGTGCTCGAAAGACAACAAGGCGGCGAAAGAACAAGGAGCGCCCATTCCCGACTGCCGCCCGCGCCGAGTGAACATGACGGGCCAGGCACGCCCGAGCGACGACAGCGGGCGCGCCGCACAACGCCCTGTCGGGCTGCCAGCGCCGATCTCTACACTTGGAGCCATGACCGTGACGATCGAGCTCCCAGATGAGGTCCTACGCCGACTCGAAGCGGTCGCGAACGCTCGGGGGGTCAGCGTCGAGCAACTCGCTGCAGAGACCCTCTCCCAAGTCCCCGCCGTCGATGGTGACTTCGCCGCGATCGTGACCGACACGATCGGCCAGCACCGAGAAATCCTGGATCGCCTCGCCGCGACGTGACCGGCGACCACCCGACCTACCTCACCCTCGACGAATGGGTGCACCTCGCCGCGGAGGTCCTCGGGATCGATCCCGTCACAATCCGACGCAGCGCCAACCTCGGCCTGGCCGACTCGGCGTTGCACGCCCCGGCAGCCGGGTTCGGTGACCACGACGCCTACCCCGACCTGATCGACAAGGCCGCGGTGCTCGGCGAGCACCTGACGAACAACCACGCCCTTCCCGACGGGAACAAACGCACAGCGTTCGTGGCCATGGTCGTGTTCCTCACACGCAACGGCCGCGCCTGGACCACACCCGCGGTCGATGACGCCGTCACTACGATGGTCGCCGTCGCAGACAAATCACTCGACACCGCCGGCCTCGGCGCATGGCTCCGAGCCACACCACCTGACCACACCGCACCGTCACGGTCTCCGTCATCGCCGGCTGGAAGAACCGGAGCCGTGCGATCGACACACCAACCCCGCATCGAACAGGTGAGCACACCCAGGCCGCTCTGCGGGGAACTCAGCCGCCCTGCGTCGCTCCTACAGCACGCGATTCAGGGTTTCGAGTTCGGCTCGGCGTCCTTCCAGGCGAATGACTCCATCGGCGGTGCCGAACTCGAGTCGGCCGATGGCTGCTTTCAACCTCGACGTGTGCACGTGATGGTCAAGTATCTGTTCCCGGTTCCACGCGACGAGGGGCGCGGCGCCTGAGGCTTGAGCGAGTCTGCGCCTGCGGGAAAGGCTCACCTGATGGGCCGTCACGACGAGCTTCATCGCGGCGGTTGCCGGGATCGGGTGGCCCCGGAGTCGCGAAAGAGCCGCACGGAACGCGAGTGCCACGTTCGTCACGACGAGAGCGCCGATCACCCCACCGGCGATAGGGCCGGCGGACGTAGTGACGAATACGCCGATCATGGCGCCGACGGTACCGCCGGCGAGGGCGGTGGTTGTCGCTCCGACAGCCTTGACCGAGGCGCTGGCGAGGATGGCACTGTCGGGGCCTTTGTTCGCTGTGGGACCTTGTTGTGCCAGCCCGGCATCTTGCTCGTTTGCCATGTCAGGATTCCATTCAGGATTCGAAGGGGACCGCAGCGGTCGCGAACCCGATCGGCCGATGTCGACCGCCAATGAGGGGCCCTGAGAAGTCTGTGCGGCTGGCGCTGGGACGGCGAGCAAACGTGCAGCAACCGGGGCTGGTGATCGCGACAGAACGAGCCAACGCGAGTGGTCACGGATTGGTCACGGATTGGTCACGAACGAGATGAAACAGGGTGGTTCTCGGCGGGTCTCGTCGGACGCTCGACGCTCGAAAACCCCAGAATTTGGGGACTTTGGGGGTCTCGGCGGCATTGGACGGGACGCCGATCTCCATTTTCAAGACCGTTGCATTCGTCCGCTCTGCCATCCCTCCGAGGCGAGAAGATAGCGGGTCGGTTCTGCGGGGTCTCGGTGAGCCGGTCAGAGCACGCGAGGTGATTGCTGCACACGAGGCGGCCGAGGCGACAGCGGTGGCGCATTTGGAGGAGGTCGCTGCGGTCACCTGGACCGGACGAAACGGCATCGACCCCGATGGCAAGCGGACTCGGCAAGGGTTGAAGGGGTGAGCATCGCAGTCACAGTCACAGTCGCCGTCGTCGCCGTCGTCGCCGTCGTCGCCGTCGTCGCCGTCGTCCTCTGGGTGCTGCTGCTGGTCATCCTGATCGTGGTTCGACCCAAGGGCGTGGACCTGCGGAGCGCTCTACGACTGCTGCCTGACACCGCCCGTCTCCTCAGACGCGTCGCGACTGATCGATCGCTGCCGTGGGTCACGCGAGCGCGGGTGTGGCTACTGCTCGGCTATCTGCTCGCACCGATTGATCTCATCCCGGACTTCATCCCGGTGATCGGCTTCGTCGATGACGTGATCATCACTTTGTGGGCGGTCCGCAGCATCATCCGGTCAACTGGACCAGAGGCGATCGAAGGCCACTGGCCCGGGTCGGCTGACAGTCTGGCGGCGCTCCTACATCTCGCCGGAGTCACGTCAGGCGGGCCGTGACCTCCTCGGACCTTCCCGCGCCGTCGGCCGGGGCGCTCCGGCTTCGGATGTTGGGAAGGAAATTCGGGGGTGATCCACGACCCGTCAGGCGCGAAGGTTGGAGATGTCGCTCCACCAGGTGTTCGCGTCGATCGCGGCGCTGAGCGCAGCGTTCCTGTACGCCACCAGCAACGTCATCGAGCAGCGAACGGCGTCGGACGCGCCACCCGAGACCTCGATGACCATCGGGCTGCTGTGGCATCTCGCCCGCAAGCCGGTGTGGTGGGTCGGAATCTTCTCCGACGTCGGTGGCTTCGTGGCGCAGGCGGTTGCCCTCACCTTTGGCTCGCTGGTCTTCGTGCAGCCCATGCTGGTCATGAGTCTGCTGTTCTCGCTCACCCTCGGCGCCGCGTTCGGTCTCCACCGGTTGTCACGCAAGGACGTCGTCTTCGCCGCGCTGCTGATCGCCAGCCTGTCCCTCTTCTTCTTCGTGG
>JBBQLA010000367.1:0-3729 GCA_038327485.1 Acidimicrobiales bacterium | reverse complement strand
CCAACGCCTGCGGCCGCCGCGGCTTCGGCGGTGTTGTGTGCCGCATTCCGATCGGCGACCTGGAAGTCTGCGCCGGTTCCGATCGAGTGCACGAGGTAGAAGACCGCGTCGATCCCGTCCATGGCCGCGGTGAGGCTGCTCGGGTCGAGCGCATCGCCCTGAACGACCTCGACCCGGTCGGCCCACGCCACCTCGGACAGCCGTTCCGGACGCCGGGTCAGACAACGAACCTCATGTCCCGCATCGGCCAGGCGTGGCGCGAGTCGACCACCGATGTAGCCCGTAGCGCCCATCACCAGGATCTTCATGTGGGCGCTCCGTTGTTGCGTTCGATGCGAGAGGGTACCCACTTGGGCCGCGTCCGACTCTTCGAGCGTCAGCCTCCGTGCGGATGCACTCAGGGAACCCGGTCGATGATGCTCTCGGCAAGGAAGGTCACCTGAGCCTCATCCACTCCGGTCACCATGAGCGCGACGTGACCGTGGACCGCCATGGCGATGTAGAGCGTGCCGGTGGTCCGCTGGAGCCCACTGGCGAGCTCGTAGGGCACCTTCGACAGCAGAATGCTCCGCTCATCTGGTCGCAGGGTCGTGACCGCCGGCTTGCTCAACACGGAGTTACCGAAAAAGGTGCACGCCGACAGGTCGCGGAAGGGGACCTTGCTCGGGCGGGTGATGTCCGAGATGTTCTCGTAGCTCCCGGCCCACACGCTCAGAGCGGCAGGCAGTCCGAGCGCTCCGGCCGTCGGGCCGGTGTAGCGCGCCTCGGCTGAGATGTCGGTCGAACCGAACACGGTCTGCTGGCAGCCGGGCGTCGAGTAGGTGAGCTTGTTGTTCGGCGCCAGTCGAACCAGGTCGGGCGGGAACGTCGCCTCCGTCGGAATGAGCGACGTGACCAGCGAGATCTGCTGGCGCTCGGTGGAGGTGTTGGCGTTGTCGGAGCCGTTGACGACGAGCACGATTGCGCCGGTGATCAGCGCGGCCGTGGTCAGGTAGGCCACCGCCAGGGAGTACATCGCGAGGCCGCGCCCTCGCAGGGTGCCGTTCGACCGGCGAATCCTGGCCAGTGCCAGATGGCCGAGGACCGCTGCGACCGGGAAGAGGAGCAACTCCCCCGAGGCGAACGCCGCAACGGCCAACCACGATGGCTGGCCGGCGTTCTTGAACGTCGTCCCGGTGAGTTTGTCGGGCAGGGTCTGGTGGGTGCGATCGACCGCCATGACGAGCGACGGAAGGGCACCCAGCGTGACGATCGCCAGCAGGGCGATGAACCACTTCGCCACGCTCAGTTGTTGCAGTCCCAGCGCGTCGGCGTGCAGGTCGACGTCGACGAGTTGTGCGGCGAGCAGGATGCCGAGCGCCGTTGTCGCCGCTCCCAGCACGAGTCCGACCAGCACGCGGGTCATCGACACGGCAAGGGAGAGGAAGTGCCCGCCGGTCTTTCCCCGAGCCTCGATCCCCAGCTGTTCCATGCCGAAGGTCGCTCCGTCGGCGGCGATCTTCCTGGGGATCATCTGGTACCAGACGACCAGGAACACGATCACCCGGACCACGACGAAGACCCAGAACAGTCCGCCGAAGCTGTGCACCGCTTCGTCGAAGCTGCGGTCGTTGCCGAGGTCGGCGAGGTTGATCAGTGCGACGATGGCCATGAAGGTGAGGCCGAATGCGACGGTGAGCAGGGCTTGGACCCAGAAGTGGGTCATTGCATCGATCGACAAGCTCCAGAACCGGCGCCAGAAACCGGAGTACGGAGCAACGGATCGGTCGCTGTAGCGGCCGGTTGTGGGTTCGGTCCGAGCGGCGTGCTTCGCGGTCTTCTTGGCCTTGCGCTGGGTGACCGGCGCAGCGGGCGGCGCGGCTCGGCCGGCCCAGATCGGCGAGCTCGCCTCGGCGCTCGGAGCGAAGAATCCGTTGTGCGGCCGGCCCCAGGCGGCATCGTCCACGTTGTCATTGGCGCCCTCGGGGACAGTGCGCCAGCCAGAGGGCCAGTTGGGCGCGCCGGCGTCGGTGGCGGCGTCAGCGGGTGCGTGCTCGCCCTCGATCTGCCCGTCCACCGTGTCGTCCATCGTCCCTCCGGAACTTGACGATACCTGGATCGGCAGGTTGAGACGACTCCCTGAGTGGCCCTGAGTGGCCTCGGTGACGGGCGACCCCGAGCCTCACCTCGGTGTCGGAACCCCGCTCCATCTACCATGGACGCCGTGTCCACGATCGTTCCCCCCGAATCCGAACCCGTTTCGCGGTTTGCCGGCACTTCGGGCTTCATCCCGCTCGAGGCTCCCGACCTGCGACGGCCGATCACGCACGCGCTCCGAAACGCACTGGCCATCGTCGCTGCACTGCTGGCGGTCACCGCACTGCTCGCGTTCGCCACCCACAAGTCGGCCGACGCCCTCTGCGTCTCTGCTGCGAAGGACCTACGCGCCGCGGAGGCGGACTACCGCCGCCAGACCGGCGCGTACACCGATGTTGCCGGCCTGAAGTACGCGGGGTTGATCCCCAACCGGTACTCGGCGGTGAAGGTGACCCTCGACGGCACGCCCGGGCGAGCCACCGCTTTCCACGTCGTCTCCGACGGCATCTGCTGACGGTCGAGGACCACATGACAACCGAAGCACCCGAGAACGGGTCAACCCACGACGGATCCGACGCGCCGGACGCGCCCGAAGCGATGGCACCGCCGATCGAGGAGACCGGCGAGCCGGGCTTCGCCGAGTTGGGCCTTCGTCCCGAGCTCCTGGCGTCGCTCGCCACGCTGGGCTACGAGGAACCCACGCCGATCCAACGGGCGTCCATCCCCCCGATGCTCGAGGGTCGCGACCTGCTCGGTCAGGCGGCGACCGGCACAGGCAAGACCGCGTCGTTCGCGTTGCCGGTCCTGCAGGGACTGGTCGAGGGTCGTGATCGCAAAGACCCCTCCGCTCTGGTGCTGGTGCCGACACGGGAGTTGGCGATGCAGGTCTCCGAGGCAATGCACAAGTACGGCCGAGACCTCGGCGCCCGCGTCGTACCGATCTATGGCGGCCAACCCATCGGTCGCCAGCTGGACGCGTTGAAGCGTGGCGTCGACGTGGTCGTGGCAACGCCCGGCCGCGCCCAGGACCACATCAACCGGGGCACGCTTCGCCTCGGTTCGGTGAAGGTGGTCGTGTTGGACGAGGCCGACGAAATGCTCGACATGGGCTTCGCCGAGGAGATCGAGGCCATCCTCGAGAGCACCGCCGAAGACCGCCAGACAGTGTTGTTCTCCGCCACCATGCCGTCGCGCATCGCCGGCATGGCCAAGCGGCATCTCCGCAATCCGGTCCGCATCGAGATCGCCCGCACCTCGGCGGAGATGGGCGCGACCCCCAAGGTTCGTCAGACGGCGTACATCGTGCCGCGAGCTCACAAGGCTGCAGCGCTCGGGCGGGTGCTCGACGTCGAGACGCCGACCGCGGCGTTGGTCTTCTGCCGGACCCGGCTCGAGGTCGACCAGCTCACCGAGACCATGAATGGTCGCGGCTATCGGGCCGAAGCCCTGCACGGAGGCATGAGCCAGGAACAGCGCGATCGGGTCATGACCCGGGTGCGATCCGGCACCGCCGAGTTGCTGGTCGCGACCGACGTCGCGGCTCGTGGCCTCGACATCGATTCGCTGACCCACGTCGTGAACTACGACGTGCCGTCCGCCCCCGAGTCCTATGTGCACCGCATCGGGCGGGTGGGACGGGCCGGTCGTGAAGGT
>JBBQLA010000366.1:0-3737 GCA_038327485.1 Acidimicrobiales bacterium | reverse complement strand
GACACATCGGTGCCGTGCGCGGATGCCGCCGAGCTGATGTTGGCCGAGCTGGGCTTCGACCCTGAGCGCGCCGACGACCCCGACGGCACCACCATTGCCTTCGCCCACTGCCCGTTCGCGGAGTTGGCCGCAGCGAACCCTGAGCTGGTCTGCTCGTTGCACCGAGGGCTGCTCATCGGTTTCGTCGCCACCATCGGCGGCGGCACCGTGGTGGCCTTCAACGATCGATCCCATCGCGAACCCTGCCTGGCGCAGATCGCGACTGAGTGACTCGCACGCCGCCGCCATAGACTCATGACAACTCCGAGGAGGAACCGATGATCACCATCACCGAGAATGCCGCAACCAAGGTCAAGCACCTCATCGACGCCGAAGGCGACGAAAAGCTCGCGCTTCGCGTTGCGGTCCGCCCCGGCGGTTGTTCGGGATTCGCGTACGAGATGTTCTTCGACTCCGAGGTGGCGGCCGACGATGTCACCACCGAATTCGGCGGCATCCGCGTGATCGTCGATCCGTCGAGCGCTCAGCTGCTGACCGGCGCCGAGCTGGACTACAAGGACGGCCTCGAGCAGTCCGGTTTCTCGATCACGAACCCCAATGCTCAGCGCACCTGCGGGTGCGGTCAGAGCTTCAGTTGACCAAGGAAGCCGACGCTTCGGCGTCTCAGGTCGAGGTCTTCGAAGTGATCGTCGAGATCCCTCGCGGGTCTCGCAACAAGTACGAGGTCAACCACGACACCGGCGACGTGTGGCTGGATCGTCGTCTGTTCACGGCCATGTCCTATCCCGCGGACTACGGCTTCATCGCCGGCACTCTCGGCGAGGACAGTGATCCGCTCGATGTTCTGGTGCTGCTCGATGAGCCGACGTTCCCCGGGTGTCACCTGCACGCCCGCGCCGTCGGGGTGTTCTGGATGCGTGACGATGCGGGCCCCGACGCCAAGATTCTGGCGGTGCCGGCCGGCGACATGCGGTGGGCCGAGGTGACCGACCTCCCCGATCTCCCCGACCACCTGCTCGACGAGATCCGACACTTCTTCGACGCCTACAAGGATCTCGAGCCCGGAAAGTTCAGCGAGATCCGCGGGTGGGAAGGCCGTCAGGCGGCCGAGGTCGAGATCGCCGATGCGTACGCCCGGGCCAAGGAACACGGCTACTGACCGACATCGAGGGACCTGCTCGGTCAGGTGAGCGCCGCGGCGAGGGCGTCTTCGAGTTCGGTGCGGTCGTAGATCGAATCGAGACGCCGCACCAGCGTGCCGGAAGTGTTGGCAACGAACAGGCACGGCTCGAACGGCATGGCGTACGCCTCGGCGAGTGGAGACAGCGAAGCTTCAGCGATGCTGTCCACCGCGAGCGGGTTGCTGTACGGCTCGACGTGGATGAAGTCGATGTCGGTGCGCCTTGATGCCGCCACCAACAGGTCGAGCACCGGGCCGCAGATGGCCGTCTGACAGAACCGGGGCGTGGACAGCAGCATCGCCACCGGTCGGCCGGCAGCCAAGCTGTCGGCCAGGTCGAGGGTGTGCAGCTGACAGGGCGGCTCGTTGGTGCAGATCGGCGTGACGCCCCGGGCATCGGTCGTGGTCGGGGTGGCCACCGACGGCAACTTGGCCCCGACCTGAGGGAGGGTCACCTGGTCGGCGCCGAACGCTTGAATGGTCGAGCTCAGCTTCGAACCTCGATATGTCGCTCCCAGGTCGTAGATGCCGGCGTCCGGGAAGATCAGTTCGAGGGCCAGGTAGGCGCGGGGGATGTCGGTGGAGCGCGCCGTCACGGGAATTGGCTTCCCAACGGCCTTTCCGTCCTTGGTGATGGTGAAGGTCACCGGTCCGGAGATCGAGTCGAGCGGAGCGTCGTCGCGCTTGGCGATGAGGAAGGGCAGACGCTGAGGCTTGCCCACAGCGGCGTACTGCTCGCTCTGGGGGAAGTTGGCCAGCAGTTGATAGCTGGGCGAATCGACCGCCGGCGATCCTTTGGCACCGCCGGAATCGCACGCTGCGGTGGCCAGCACGGCGCTGGACGCCATCAGGAATCCTCGTCGAGAGATGGGGAGCACGGACCCGAAGCTATCGTCGGCCGCCCATGATCCAGTTTCAGCTCGACGGCCAACAGGTGGAGATCGACGACGAGACGTGCTCGCTGCTCGAAGCCCTCCGCGACCGTCTCGGCGTGACGGGACCGAAGGACGGGTGCAGTCCGCAGGGGCAGTGCGGTTGTTGCACCGTGCTCATCGACGGCGAGCCGCGCGTGTCGTGTGTGACCGCGCTGCGGCGGGTCGCCGGCCGCGAGGTCACCACCGTTGCCGGGCTGGCACCGGAAGTCGGCGCCGAGTGGGCCGAGGCGTTCTGCGCCACCGGGGCCAGCCAGTGCGGCTTCTGCACCCCCGGCATCGTCGTGCGACTCGAGGCGTTGCGGCGCTCTGACCGGCTGGCGGATCGTGTGGCCGTCGAGCGGGGCCTCGCCGCCCACCTGTGTCGCTGTACCGGCTGGGAGCCGATCTTCGAGGCCGCCGATCTGATGTCGAGCGGCGTTGCGATCCCCCCAGGCCGCGACCTGGCGGCCGCCACACGGCGCGCCTCGATCGAGAGCGGTGGTCCGCAGGTGGTGAGCGCGGAGGTGCCGTTGGGCCGCGCCGGTTTCGCCGATGACATCGCGCCGACCGATGCGCTGGTGGCCGTCCGCGATCCGTCTGGCGACTGGGTCGTCGCGCCCACGCTCACCGCCGCGCGCGAGGCGGCGGGTGCGGTCCCCGGTCGACGGACGACCGTGTCGGCCACGCCGCCATTGGCCGCCCCCGCGGGTGAATGGGCCGTGGTGTTGCGGACGTCGTGGGTCGAGCCGGCCTACCTGGAGACCGACGCGTCGTGGTGTGAGCCGGGAGGCGAGCCGGTGTCGCCGTTGGCCAACGGGGGAGCGTTCGGCGCCAAGCAGTCGAGCGACGTGGGCGTGGTGGCGCGACGACTCGCCGATGAGCACGGCCGGCCGGTGAGGGTGCGGTGGAGTCGCGAAGACACGGTTCGGTTCGGGCCCAAGCGGCCCCCCGTGGCCATCGGCGTTCGATCCGATGGCACGGGCGAAGTCGTCGTCGCCCGCACGTCTGGCGTCGCCGACGCCATCGCCGCGATCGCCCCCGGGCTGGTCGTCACCGAAGTCGATGTGGCCGGGCCACCCACCTCCGTCGAGTTGCGGGGCGCCGGATGGGTCGAGGCGGCCGTCGCAGTGGCAGCGGCGACCGGCTCGAACCGCATCACGTCCCCCGGGGGCGCCTGGGCCACTGCCGTTGTTGCCGAGGACGGAGCGATTGCCATCGAGGTGGGTTGTGGCGAACTGCTCGACGACGTGGTGCTGCGCAGTTATTGCATCGGCGCCGCTCACGCCGCCCTCGGGTGGGTGACGTCGGAGGGCTTGGCGGTCGATGATGACGGCACTGTGCTGGACCTCACCATTCGCAGCTTCGGCATCGTGCGCCCCGGCGAGATGGTGCCCGTGACCGTCGATATCGTGGCCGAGGACGGACCTCCGGTGTGCGGGAGCGACGCGGTGTTCGCGGCGGTCGCGTTGGCCGTGTGGAAGCATCGGGGACTCGGTCAGTGTTGGCCGATGATCGAGGAGGTCATGACATGAGCGGTCCGTACACCCCGGTGGTTCGAGCCGGCGAGTGGATCATCGTGTCGGGTCAGATCGGCCTCGGCCCCGACGGGCTCGGCGATGGCTTCGAAGCTCAGCTCACCATCG
>JBBQLA010000365.1:0-3738 GCA_038327485.1 Acidimicrobiales bacterium | reverse complement strand
CCCGACGTGGACGACGGACCGATCGGCATGTTCGATTCGGGCTTCGGTGGCCTCACCGTCGCCCGTGCCGTGCTCGATCTGCTCCCCCACGAATCGCTCGTGTACCTGGGCGACACCGGTCGGTATCCCTACGGACCGCGCCCACTCGAACAGGTTGCCGAGTTCGCTCACCAGATCGGTCGGCTGCTGGTCGAGGAGCACCAGGCGAAGCTGATCGTGGTGGCCTGCAACACCGCCTCCGCGGCGGCGCTCGAATCCATGCAGGCAGAATTCGAGGTGCCCGTTGTCGGTGTCATCGAGCCCGGGGTGCGAGCCACCATCGCTGCCACCGAGTCTCAGCGGGTGGCGGTCATCGGGACCGTTGGAACGATTGGATCAGCGGCGTACCGCCACGCCTTCGCCCAGGTGGACGCGACAGTCGAGCTGTGCGCGCTGGCGTGCCCCGGTTTCGTCGAGTTCGTCGAACGAGGCGAGACCGAATCCGAGCAGGTCCACGTGCTGGCCCAACGGCTCCTGGCGCCAGCCGTCGAAGCGGGCATCGACGCGCTCCTCCTCGGCTGCACGCACTACCCGTACCTGGCCCGAACCATCTCCGACGTCATGGGTCGAGACGTCGTATTGGTGTCCAGCGCTGATGAGACAGCGTTCGAGCTGCGATCCCTCATCGACTCGGGCGTGGTCGCCGCAGCCGACGGATCGAGCCGGACCGTCCGCTTCGTCACGACCGGCGACGTGAAGTGGTTCACCGACCTCGGTCGTCGACTCCTCGGCCCCGAACTCGAAGGAGCGACGCTGCTCGACTGGGATCAGTGACTGGGGTCAGTGAAGCGTCGTCGGTGGGCTGGGAGCCGTGGTCGAGGGGGCGAAGATGGTCGACGGAGACGCCCCGCTGGTGGTCGACGGTGTCACCGGCCCGGTCGTTGATGGCGTGTCGGCTCGGGCTGACGCAGTGGTCGAGGTGGCCGACGTGGACGATCGCCTTCGAGGGATGGTTGCGACGGGGATCTGGCCTTTGGTGGTGAGCTTGGCCGACTTGGGGTACGGCGCCGGCGTTTCCTTGGCGGCTGCGGTCACCCTGGTCACGCCGCCTGCGATGAGCGCGGCGTACGCGTCGGCGCCGTCTGGGGTGAGGTGCAGGTGGTCGTTGCCGGTGTAGTTCGGCTCGGCCTTCCACAGCGTGTCCCAGTCGAGCAGGGTGAGGTTGGGGTGGGTCAGCAACTCACCGCGCAGCACGGCGTTGACCTCGCGCTGGACCTTCTCGAACTCGCCCATGTTCACCCACAGCACGTGGTCCACACCCGACAACAGGTCGAGCATCTCCTCGACCTGGGCCTGGAAGATCACCTGGTCGCCGCCGTAGTTGTTGCCCAAGTTCAGCACGACGATCTTGCCGAGATCCTTCGACGACCGCTGTTTGACGACCTTGATCGCCTCATCCAGGAACCGTCCGACCCGAGTGTCGGCGATGATCGACCAGGTCGACAACTTGTCGGGTACGTAGGGCGCCGCTCCTTGCAGAACCGAATCGCCCACAATGAAAACGCGGTTGTCGATGACCGACGCGGTCGTCGCGGTGCGGAGGCCGTGCGGTCCGGTGATGAGTCCGCCCGCTTCGTCGAGCGGAGCGGAGGAGTCCTCGGCCCCGGCTGCGTCATTGTTTCGGTCCGGGACCGAAGTGTCGGCAGGTGTCGCTCCCGGGGTCACCGAGTTGACTTCGCCGACGTGATCGAAGTGCCCGATCATGACCCAGGCGACCAGCGCGGTGGCCACGAAGAGCGCCACGAAGCCGCTTCGCCTGAACCAGCGGCGCCGAGCCGAGCGCTGTCGACCCTCACGATGGTTCTCACGCGATGGGGCGATCTCGTGGCGTGCCCCGGTGAACTCGCCGGGTTGGCGCGCGTGGGTGCCGATCGGCGTCTCGTCATCCACGACCGACAGTCTGGCGGACGACGAGGCCGTCGTAGGATCGGCCCGTGGCCATCGATGTTGCCGTTCTCGGTTGTTCTGGCACCTACGCGGCGCCGGGTGGAGCCTGCAGCGGGTATCTCGTGGACGCGGGGGGTTACCGGGTGCTGGTCGATTGCGGTCCTGGCACGTTCGCCAACCTGCAGCGAGAACTGCCGCTTGACCAGCTCGACGCCATCGTCATCACCCACAGCCATCCCGATCACTGGCTCGAACTCCCGGTCATGCGCAACGCCTTTCGTTACGTGCTCGAACGGGCTGGAATCGCCCTGTACTCGACCGCCGAGACACTCGCCCTCGCCGAGGCGGTGTGCGGCAACGGCCTCACCCCCACGTTCGTGCCGACACTCATCACCGACGGCGACGATGTGGCCATCGGCCCCGTGCGGGCGCGATTCGCCCGCACCCAACACTCCGTCGAGACGCTGTCGGTACGGATCGACCACAACGGCGCCTCGTTCGCATTCAGCGCCGATACCGGACCGGACTGGTCGTTCACCGCGTTGGGGATGGGTATCGGGATCGGTCTGTGCGAGGCGACGTCGCTCGATCCGGCGCACGCGCCGGACGTCCACCTGACCGCGACACAGGCCGGCGAGCGAGGTCGGGCCGGCCGAGTGCAGCAGTTGGTCCTCACCCATCAGCTGCCCGGATCGAACCCCGAGGAGTTCCGACGCCAAGGGAGCGACGCCTATGGTTCGCCCGTTCACATCGCCTCGGTAGGAGCCCACTTCCATCATGAGACCTGACGGTCGTCGTCCCGACGAGCTCCGCGAGATCACCTTCGAGCGGGACTTCACCGACTCTGCTCACGGCTCGATCCTCGCCACCTTCGGCAAGACCCGCGTGTTGTGCACCGCGATGGTCGACACCGGTGTGCCGCGTTGGATGAAGGGGAGCGGTAAGGGGTGGGTGACCGCCGAGTACTCGATGCTGCCTGGCGCTTCGCCCGAGCGAATCGGTCGTGAACGCAAGGGTCCCAAGGGTCGGACGCACGAGATCGAGCGACTGATCGGGCGGTCGCTGCGCAGCGCGGTCGACATGACCGTGCTCGGCGAGTGTCAGGTGTTGGTCGACTGCGACGTGCTGCAGGCTGACGGCGGCACTCGAACGGCCTCAATCTGTGGCGCGTGGTTGGCGCTGCACGATGCCCTCTCCCGGTTCGTGGCGGATGGCCGCATCGCGGCGATGCCCATCGTCGACGAGTTGGCGGCGATCTCGGTCGGCATCATCGAAGGCGAGCCCCGTCTCGATCTGCCCTACGTCGAGGACTCGGTGGCCGAGGTCGACATGAACGTGGTGATGACCGGCTCCGGCAAGCTCATCGAGGTGCAGGGAACGGCCGAGGGTCAAGCGTTCACCCGTGGTGAGCTCGACGAGTTGCTCGACCTGGCGACCGGTGGCATCAACGAGATCGTGGCGCTGCAGCGCGAGATGGTGGCCACGCCACCACCCGGCCGTCCGCTCGGTCGCTGACCGGGACGTCACTCCCGTGACCGGCCCACGCGTCACGTTGGTCGCTGCGACCGCCAACGCCTACAAGCTCGACGAGATCCGCGCCATCCTCGGTGACGCTGTCGAGTTGCTGCCTCGCCCCGTCGATCTGGCAGAGGTCGACGAGACCTCCGACACGCTCGTCGGCAACGCAACGCTGAAGGCCGACGCGATCTTCGCGGCGACCGGCTTGGGGTCAATCGCCGATGACACCGGCCTCGAGGTCGATGCGTTGGGCGGAGCGCCCGGCGTGTGGTCGGCCCGGTACGCGGGGCCGCT
>JBBQLA010000364.1:0-3743 GCA_038327485.1 Acidimicrobiales bacterium | reverse complement strand
CAGCTCGACTCGACTGGTGGAACGCGCCTCGGCGGTGCGTCCGTGGGCGATGTGATCGACCACGACCTCGAGCGCGCGCTCGGCCTCGTCGGGGTCCTCGATGCGGCGGGCGTCGCCGACGATCACCACCGAGCGATAGTTCATCGAGTGGTGGAATTGCGATCGAGCCATCACCAGGCCGTCGACCAACGTGACCGTTACGCACACCGGAGCGCCCTTCGACAACGAACGGGTCAACCGCGTGGCCACCGAGCCGTGCAGAAGCAGCCGGTCGCCATCTCGCCCGAACACCATGGGAATCACGAACGGGCGCTGGTCGATCACGAACCCCACGTGAGCGATCGCCGCCTCGTCGAGGATGGCGTACGCCAGGTCGCGGTCGTAGGAGCCACGATCGTCGCGGCGCACGGTGGTCGATGGCGATTTCGTGAGGTCACCCATGCGCTGACCATACGTGGGGGGCCGGTCGACGCACGAAGGGATTCAGCTACAGTCGCCTCGTCTCGACGAGGGGGAAATCCATGTCTCGACGGCTCTCATTCGATGAGGTCAACGAGGGTGACGCTGCGCCCGTCGTGAAGCATTCGCTGGGTCGGACCGACCTGGTGAAGTACGCCGGAGCGTCGGGCGACCTGAACCCGATGCACACCGACGAGGTCGCTGCCCAAGCAGCCGGTCTGCCCTCGGTCTTCGGCCACGGGATGTTCTCGATGGGGCTGCTCGGTCGCGCGTTGACGGACTACGTCGGTGTCGGGAACCTGGCGTCGTATCAGGTGCGCTTCACCAAGCAGACGTGGCCCGGCGAGGTGTTGGCCTCGTCGATCGTCGTCACGGCGAAGCGCGACGACAACGGAGAGAAGCTCATCGACCTGAAGTGCTCCCTGGCCAATCAGGCCGGGGAGGTCAAGGTCGAGGGTGCTGCGGTGGCCTTCGTCGACTGAGCCCGGTTCGAACCGAGAAAGCTCGATCTTCGTGATGGGGAGTGGTCCCCATCGACGGCCGGAGCCTCTTCGGGCCACGATGTCATCAGGCCAAGGAGCGTCGACCCGGCAACGGTGCGAGTCTCCGGTCGGAAGCGTCCGGTGGGCTCGTGGGGTGGGACCACGAGTGGATGGCCCGATCGGCCTTCTCGCCTGGCCCTGGTCGCCCCCGGGGCCAGGCTCTTCACGTTTTCGGTTGCATACCTCGCCTGGTTGGCTCTTCGGCTGCAACGACGAGCGCGTCGAGCGCGACCGCGCCTCCACCGATGGCACCTTGACCGAACGTGCGGACCAGCACGGGGTTGAGGTCGACCTGGATGATCCGCCCGTCGACGTCGAGTGCCAGGCGTTGCACCGCCATGACCACGTCGACCAGCGCTTCGATGTCGAGCGGTTCGCTGCCCCGGACTCCATCGAGCAGCGACCTGCCCCGGAGCTGGTCCAACATGGCGTGAGCCTGCTGGCGATCGAAGGGCGGCACGCCCAACGCCACGTCATCGAGCACCTCCACCAACGTGCCCCCGAGCCCGACGGCCACCACGGGACCGAACACTGCGTCGGTGCTCAGCCCCACCACGAACTCGACGCCGTCCGACACCGTCTCGGCAACGATCACGCCGTCGAGTGCCATGGGTGCGGTCGCCACGATGTCGTCGTAGGCCGCTTGAACATCTGCGGTGGTGGCCAGCCCGACCCGAACGAGGCCCAGCTCGGTCTTGTGGGCCACCTCGGCGCCGCATCCCTTCAACACGACAGGGAATCCGATCCGTTCAGCGGCCGCAGCCGCCTCGTCAGACGATGTCACCAGTTCCTCGAGCGGTGTCGCCACGCCGTAGGAGCGGATCAGTTGCTTGGCGTCCCACTCCGAGTACGTCGATCGAAGCGTGATCGGTACGGAACTCTCGAGATCATCGAAGGGCGACCGGTAGGTGGACAGGAAGCGGCGGTGGTCGCGCCACGATCGAAGCGCAGTCACGCAGTTGCCGAAGGTTCGGAACACCACCACCTTCGACGACGACAGCAGGATGTCGCGGTAGGCCGATTCGGTGCCGACCGGCGATCCCCAGATCACGCAGATCACTGTGTCGGTCGTCTCGGCGACGTCGACCAGGTCCTGGGCCAGCCGATCCGACATGGGCGGGAACGCGCCGGTGATCGGTGCCACCAGCACGTCGACATCGGGGTCGGCCACGAGCACGTCGAGGATCATGCGACCTCGCTCGTCGCCGACGGGATGTCCGCCGTTGTCGATGGGGTTGGAGACCCGCAGGTAGCCGGGGATCCACTGATGCAGCGCGGCTTGGGTGGCATCGCTCAAAGTGGGCAGATGCAGGCCGGCGGCCGCAGCGAGGTCGGCGAAGTGGGCCCCGGTCCCACCGCTGATGGCGTAGACCGCGATGCCCGGCTCGGTGAAGGCGCCGGGCGCGAGCAGTGGCCGTGGCCGTGGCGCGGCGAGGGAGGTCGCTCGACAGAACAGCTGTGCGGCATCGAGGAGTTCGTCGAGGCCGTCGAAACGATGGATCCCGAACTGACGGCACACCGCATCGGTGACTGCGTCGGCGCCGGTGAGCTTGCCGGTGTGGCTGAGCGCCATCGATCGACCTACCTCGCTCCGACCGACCTTGACCAGACAGATCGGCGTGCCCTGTCGTGCTGCGTGATCGGCGGCCGTTCGCAACGTCAGCCCGTCCTTGAAACCCTCGACGTAGGCGGCGATGGCGCCCACTTCGGGTTGGTCGGCGAAGTATCGGACGAAATCGGCGAACTCCAGGTCGACCTCGTTGCCGGTCGGCGCCCAGTGGCTCAGACGGATGCCGATCTCCTGAGCCTGAAAGATCGGCCGGCCCTGGTGGCCCGACTGCGTGACCAACGCGATGGCCGGACCCGCCAGCGTGTCGTCGAACGTCTCGAAGGCGTTGAGGTTGGTGTTGGGACCCAGCAGCCGGGTGCGCCCGGTGGCCACGATGTCGGCGAGACGTTGCTGCGCGGCGCGGCCGTCGGCCCCGGTCTCGGCGAATCCGGCTCCGAAGGCCACCGCGAACTCTGCGTCGGCGGCGACCACTTCGGCCAGCGTGTGCTCGACGTCACCGGTCAGGATCACGGCCAGGTCGATCGCACCTCCGGCGAGCGGAAGTGCGTCGGCCACGGTGGCCGCGCACGGCACCCCGTTGACGGCAGCGCGGTTGGGGTTGACGGGCACGAACGTGGCGCCACGATCCGCCGTCCACGCCTGCAGCCTGGCGGTGATGGAAGAGTTCGGGCGGCCCGCAGTGTCGGACGCACCCACGACGACCACCGAGCGCGGGTGGAAGAACCGCTCGAGGTCCGGCGCTGGCGAACCTGACGCTGTCGAACCGGGCGCTGGTGTCGACATGTGTTGAAGTTACGAGATCGTCAGCCTCGGCGCGACCGACCCGATCCACGCAGTCATGGACTCGTCCGACGGTGCGTCGCGGAACCACAGGATGAACTCCGAGCACCCGGCGTCGACGAAGGCTTGGGCCTTCTCGGTGACCTGGTCGACAGTGCCGACCAGGTTGTCGGCGACGTAGCTGGCGTCATCGCCCGCGCCCCACAACGAACCGCCGCCGGGGCTGTCGAGCCAACGCTGCAGGTCGGCGTCGGTGTCGAAGATGGCGCAATCGGGGCCGTGGGTGCGCACGATCGACTCGGGGTCGCGCCCGATCTCCTCGCAGTACTGAGCCAGCAGCGCGGACTTCCGCTGGAACCCTTCGATCCCGACCTGCCAGTTGGTGGCGTCCG
>JBBQLA010000363.1:0-3744 GCA_038327485.1 Acidimicrobiales bacterium | reverse complement strand
GAGATTGGCCATCGACTGAAGCGAGTCACGGTCGGGTCGTCGGCTTCAGCTCGATCACCATGGTCTGGGAATGCATGCGCTCGCCGGCGCGGGTACGGAACCCCGGCGCCAGCATGGGCTCGTGGTGTCGGCGGAACCCGACCGACTCGAAGAAGGCCAGACCGCTGTGGTTCTCCGCAAAGGTTCCGAGGTGACACCCGGTGATCCCGTGGTCGGTGAGCTGCCCGAAGAATCGTCGAATCAGCTGGCGACCCAGGCCCTGGCCGCGTGCTGCGGGCAGCAGGTCGATGTGGAGGTGAGCCGGCCACCGCGGATCTTGGAACTCCAGGCGGCGAGGATCGCTGTGGCGGAACAGCGCATCGCCGATGCCATCGGTGAACGAGCGACGAATGATGCCGGCGGTGCCAGCTCGAAATGTGATGCCACGTCGGACGATGTGGCGTCCGATCGTCGCCCCGCCGCTGGCCACTCGCGTCGAGTCCTCGCAGCCCAACAGGTAGCCGCTGACCACCCCGTCGACCGTCACGACCGCTGCTGATTGAGGCTCGTTGTCGGTGTACCAACCGCTGAACATGTCGGCGAAGCTCTCTTTGTCGCGCCAGATCCACGCCGCCTGCTCGCCCATGAATCCCGTCTCGTGGCAGATGTGGCGAACACGTTCTCGGTCAGCCGCTTGATAGGCGCGGATGTCGAAGTGGGTCATGGCGTGGTCAATCTGGCGGTGACGAGTACCTCACCTCGGGCAGACGCGAGGTTCACTGGGGATCCGTCGCACACCGAGAGCAATTGTTGAGCCAGCGGTGCGAGCTCGGCCAGTTGTGGAGTGACATCGGACGAGTCGATCGCAGTCAGAATCCGCTCAGCCGCGGCCCGCCACTCGGTCGGATCGTCGGCCGTCGGATTCGGGGCCGAGGGAGCAAGTGCGTCGACGAAACGATCGAATGGTTGGTCGAGCTCGCCATCGGGCAACGCAGCGTGTCGGCTGTACCACTTCGACGGCTCGCAACAGCTGGCCAGGGTGGCAATGGCGCTCGCCAGGAGCGGGTCCCCTCTGCCCAAAGCCAACCAGCGCTCACGTCGCGTTGTCTCGACGTCGGTGGCCGTGGTGGCGGCGAGTGACCGAGCGAACCAATCGAGTCGGGTCGACAGCGGTGTGATCGGGTCCTCGCCATCGTCCTCGCTCCACAACTCGTCGCTCCACAGCACGTCGGCCACGGCAGCTGCGGTGGGCCACAGCCGCAGCGCGAGGTTGCGCTCGGGCACCAACTCGGACCACATGCACGCTTCGCCACCCAACACAGTGGTCCGGTCGACCGTGCTCGGCGCTGGGTCGGTGCCTTCGAACTCGGCGTGCATCGCGGCCGCGATGGGACCCCAGCTACACATCCTGGGGTCGTCGTGCAATCTCTGACGCGAGCGATCCCAGTCCGACTCGTCACCGAGCGGATCGACCTGGTGATGGATCGGGTCATAGCCGAGGTCGAGGTAGTACGGCGTCGAGAACAGGACCGGCCGGTGTACCGCGGCGGCTGCACGCAACCGCCGATGCCCGCGCCACACCTGGATCACGACGTCCGAGGGCAGGTCGGGGTGCCACGCCTCGTCCCACACGACCGCTGTGCGATCGAGTGACCGCACGAGTTCGGTGACCCAGGCCGTGAAGGTTCGCTGCACCACCGCGACTTCGAGGTTGGGCCACGCCTCGCTGGAGACTTCGTCGCCCCCCACGTGAAGGGAGCGATCAGGAAACCGCGACACGACCTCGTTGAGCAGGCCCTCGACGAACTCGGCCCCCTCGGCCGAGATCGGATCGAGCGCCACGTCCGCGATCCCCAGGGTTGAGCGGAGTACGAACGGACCGGGCGTGGCTGCCAGCGACGGGTACCCGACCAGCCACGACGTGATGTGGCCAGGCATGTCGATCTCGGGGACGACCCGGATCCCGGCAGCAGCGGCATGGTCGACGATCCGGCCGATGTCATCGTGGGTGAAGTATCGGCCATCGGATCCGCGCCGGTGCAGGTCGGGCCAGCGGCGACTCTCGAGTCGAAACGCCTGGTCGTCGGACAGATGTAGATGGAGGACGTTGAGTTTGGCGGCGGCCATGGCGTCGAGCGTCTCCAGAACGGTCTCGACCCCGACCCAGTGCCGACATGGGTCGATGAGCAGGCCGCGCCATGCGAATCGGGGAGCATCGCCGATTCGGACGTGCTCGAGTCCCGCCGAATCGTCTTGGTTCCAGACCAGCTGGAGCAGGGTCTCGATGCCTCGGCGGGCCCCGACATCGGTCGACGCGTCGAGGGTGATGCCGGAATCGTCGATGGTGAGCCGGTAGGACTCGTCGACGCCGAGCGCGATCGGCCGCGAGGCGACCGTGCCGATGGTGATCTTCGCCGGGATCGTCGAGCCATCCGTCGGGGGCCAGCCGTCCCGAAGGCGTGCCGCAACTTCGACGGTGGCATTGCCGACCAGATCGAGCGGGCCGAGTCGGGTCCAACCGCCGAGCAACTCGGCCGACCGAAGTCGAGGGACGACCATCGAGCCGCTCATCTCCGAAGTCTTGCCATCTCGGGTTCGTTCACCACCGACAAGGGATCAGATCAGCCCGAGTACGCCGTGGTCAGCCGACTGAAGGCGCTTCGACGGTCGCATCGGTTCGCGCCGGTCGTCGAGTGCGTGCGCCGAGTTGTTCGGCCAGCTCGAGCGCCCGATCAGTGGTGCTGACCAGCTCGAGTCGCAGGTCGTCGAGCTCCGGTCGAGCATTCGCCATGGCCGCGCGAGTCGACGCCTTGTCCCAGTACCACTTGAACATGCCGATGTCCCACGCGCCGTCCTTGATGCGAGCCGAGTTCAGCTGGGCCGGGTGAGGAAGACGGAGGTCTTTGACGATGTGCAGCC
The DNA here is from genome assembly GCA_038327485.1 of Acidimicrobiales bacterium. GTDB lineage: Bacteria > Actinomycetota > Acidimicrobiia > Acidimicrobiales > Microtrichaceae > JBBQLA01. Next base: position 846 of record JBBQLA010000363.1, on the reverse strand, counting down.
AACTCAGGACCCGGAGCACGTAGTAGGTGGCATCGATCTCCCACCAACGGTGGCCCTGACGCACCGACGAGGCGATGTGGTGGTGGTTGTTGTGCCAGCCCTCGCCCATGGTGAGGAAGGCCACGAAGAAGTTGTTCCGCGACGTGTCATCGGTCGCGAAACGACGCGAGCCCCACAGATGCGCGACCGAGTTGACCATGAAGGTGCTGTGCCAGACCAGCACGGTCGAGAGGAAGAAGCCCCACAACAGGCCGCTCCATCCGCCGACCAACAGGCACGTCATCGCCAGCGCCCAGGGCGCGATCCAGTCCTGTCGGTTGAGGAACCGGAGCTCGGGAAACTTGGCGAAATCGGCGACCACGTCCATCTGGGTCTCGTCCGCGTGCGGCGCCATGATCCAGCCCATGTGGCTGTAGAAGATTCCCTTGATCGGCGAGTGGCAGTCGCGGATGGTGTCGGTGTGACGGTGGTGAAGGCGATGGTTCGCGGCCCACCACAGCGGCCCCTTCTGCGCCGCGCTCGACCCTCCGAACGCCAGCACGAACTGGAACACCCGACTCGTGTTGAACGTCTTGTGGGCGAAGTACCGGTGGTAGCCGCCGGTGATGAAGAACATCCGGCCCCAGTAGGTGATGAGCAACAACATCCAGTCACGGAAACCGACGCCGGTGAAGATGGCCAACACGGGCAGAAGATGAACCAGCATGAACACCGCGGACGGCAGCAGTTTCACGTGCTCGTCGGGCAGACGGTTCGGATGACTCACGGGCGGGCCCCTTCAGAGAAGTACTTCGGCGTCCCGCCGAGGTCGGGCGGTGTGACCAACTGGCGCTTTCCGCCTGCTGA
>JBBQLA010000362.1:0-3750 GCA_038327485.1 Acidimicrobiales bacterium | reverse complement strand
GATGGCCATGCGGGACTCGGTGACGGTGGCCATCGCAGCCGACACGATCGGCACGGCGAGGCGGATGTCGCGGGCGAAGACCGACGACGTGTCGGCATTGTTCGGCAACACGTCGGAGGCGGCCGGCATCAGCATCACATCGTCGAAGGTCAGCCCCAATCGACCGAACTTCGCGTCCAGGTCGCCGGGGCCGGACTCGTTCGCGTCGCGCATCGCGTCTCCAGTGGTCGTGCCGAACGGACAGATTACCCTCCGTCCCGTGACCGAACGCATCGACCACCTCATGGACCAGTTGACCCTCGACGAGAAGGCCACGCTCACCACCGGAATCGACATGTGGCACGCGCAGGGCATCGAGCGGCTGGGCATCCGTGGGCTCAAAGTGAGCGACGGGCCCAACGGCGCAAGAGGATCGTTCTGGGTCGGCACCACCTCGGCGTGCCTGCCGTGCGGCACCGCCCTCGGAGCCACCTGGAACCCCGACCTGGTGCGCCGAGTCGGCGTGCTCGTGGGCGAGGAGACCATCATCAAAGGCGCAGATGTGCTGCTGGCTCCGACCATCAACCTGCATCGCTCCCCACTCGCCGGCCGCAACTTCGAATGTCCCAGCGAGGATCCCTTCCTCACCTCCCGTTACGCAGTTGCCTACATCACCGGCGTCCAGTCCACCGGCGTCGCCACCGCGGTCAAGCACTTCGTGGCCAACGACAGCGAGTTCGAGCGGCACACCATCAGTTCCGACGTCGACGAACGCACCTTGCGCGAGTTGTACCTGCCAATGTTCGAAGCGGCCATCTGCGAGGCCGGTTCCCTGTCGATCATGGCGGCGTACAACAAGCTCAACGATGTGTACTGCTCAGAGCAGCCGTTCCTCATGGGCCTGCTCGACGACTGGGGGTTCGAGGGGTTCGTGATCTCCGACTGGTGGTCGGTGAAGTCGACGATCGGTACCGGCATCTCCGGCTGCGATCTGGAGATGCCCGGTCCGCCGATGTACCTCGGCACCAAGCTGTCCGACGCCATCCGAGCGGGCGAAGTTCCCGAGGGGGCGCTCGACACCAAGGTGCGGCGGCTGCTCGGGGTGATGGAACGTCTCGGTGTGCTCGACGAGTCGACGTACCGACCCGATACATCCCGCGATCGGCCCGAAGACCGGGCATTGCTTCGTGAAGCCGCGGTCGAGGCGATCGTGTTGCTGACCAACAACGGCGTGCTGCCCCTGCGCCCCGGCGTGCGACGCGTCGCCGTGATCGGGCCCAACGCCGACGTGGCGGTCGCACAGGGCGGCGGCAGCGCCGCCGTCAACCCCCATCACACCGACACCGTGTTCGACGGTTTGCGAGCCCGATACCCAGAGGTGGAATTCGTCCTCGAGCCCGGATGCGACGGCTACCGCAACGCCCCGCCGATCGACCCGCGCTGGTTGGCGCCGACCGATCGCTCACCGGCTCGCAACGGCTTGACCATCGACTACTTCGCCGGCCGATCCCTCGACGGTGAACCGACGGCGACCATGACAGCTGAGAGCTGCCGTCTCACCTGGCTCGGCGACCCGTGGCCAGGAGTGATCGGTGGCGATTTCTCCGCTCGACTCACCGGCACCCTCACGGTGCCCGTCAGCGGCACGTACACCTTCACCTTGATCGTCGGCGGGCAGGCTCGCCTGTGGATCGATGGCGAGCTGGTGCTCGACCTGTGGGAGGGCTGGACTCCGGGCACGGCGTTCTTCGGACTCGGCAGCGAGGAGATCCGCACCGAGTTGACCCTCGAAGGCGGAGTAGCCGTCGACATCGTCGCCGAACTGGCGCCCATGGAGAACCTGGCGGCGTGCGCTCTGCTGCTCGGCGCCATCGCCCCCATGGGCGATGACTCGATCGCTCGGGCGGCCGCCGCCGCGGCTGGTGCCGAAGTCGCGATCGTGGTGGTCGGCCTCAACCAGGACTGGGAAACCGAAGGCGAGGACCGGTCGACTCTGGATCTTCCTGGGGCACAGCCGGAGCTGATCCGCGCCGTTGCTGCAACGGGCACGCCGACGGTGGTGCTGGTCAGCGCCGGCTCGCCGGTCACGATGGACTGGGCCGACGAAGTCAGCGCGGTGGCGCAGCTGTGGTACCTCGGCCAGGAGACCGGTGGCGCGGTGGCTGACGTGGTGTCGGGCGATCGCAACCCGTCGGCCAAGCTGCCGACGACCTTTCCGGTTCGCTACGAGGATCATCCGGCCATCGACAACTACCCCGGAGCCGACGGCCACGTGGTCTACGGCGAGGGTCTGTTCGTGGGTTACCGGGGCTACGAGTCGCGTGGCGTCGTGCCGCGGTTCCCCTTCGGGCACGGGCTGTCGTACACCTCATTCGAGCTGGGAACGCCGCAGCTGGTCGAATTCGACGGCGGGCTGACCATCAGCGTCCCGGTCGCCAACACTGGCCCCGTCGCCGGTGCCGAGGTGGTCCAGCTCTACGTGGCCGAAGTCGCGCCGGTCGTCTCCCGTCCGCTCAAGGAGCTGAAGGGTTTCGCCAAGGTGACGGTCGAGGCGGGCGCTACGGCAACCGTGTCGATCGACCTCGACGATCGTTCGTTCGCCCACTGGGACATCGACTCGGGCAGCTGGGTCGTGACCCCGGGCGAGTACCGACTGCTCATCGGAACGTCATCGGCGGACATCTCACAATCGATCACCATCACCCGCGACTGAGCCGAGCAGTTCCCGGACCACGCGGATCGGAAGTCCCATGACGCCGTCGTCGCCGCTCCCTTCGACCGAAGCGATGAGGTCGGCGTCGTCCTCGACGCGATAGGCGCCGACGCTGTCGAGTGGCTCGAAGCGTTCGACGTAGGCCGCGGCGTCGCCCAGGGTGAAGTCGCGCATGGTGACGCGATGGACGTCGATCGCCGTCGCCCACCGGTCCGTAGCCGTATTCCATACCACCAGCCCGTTGATCAGCTCGTGGGTCGTGCCGGACATCGAGATGAGTTGCTCGATCGCGGCATCGAGATCGGCGGGCTTGCTGAGCATGCGATCTCCCAACACGGCGAGTTGATCGGCGGCCAGGACCAGTTCGCCGACCGCGATCTCACCTGCGACCGAGCGGGCCTTGCCGGTCGCCAGCCGCACTGCGAACTCGCCTGGCTCCATCGTGCCGAACAGCGAGTCGAGGGCGCGCTCGTCGAATTCGGGTGCGACGATCCTCGCCTCGATCCCCGCGGCGGCCAACACCTGCTGGCGGTACTTCGACGACGACGCCAACACGATCCCCATCACGCCCACGATCATGGACGATCTTCAGGTGGATCCGACCGGCTTCCGGTCGATTTCATCTGAGGTTGGCGTACTCGGCGGGCACGTAGGCTCGATCCGTGGCGAATCTCCAGGCACTGCTCGATCCGGCGACGACTGCGGTCGTGACGATGGAGATGCAGCGCGGCGTCGTCGGTGACCTGGCCACCATTCCCGAACTGGCGGCTGCGGCCACGGGTGTCGACCTCATTGCCGGTGTGTCTCGCCTGGTCGAAGCGGCCCGAGGTGTGGGCGCGCAGGTGTGTCACGCCACAGTCAGCTGGCGCGCCGATCGTCTCGGCACTCCCCTCAACACGCCGATGGCGAGGGCGCTGGCCCACAACCCGGCGCAGATCCTGCACGGCAGCGACGCCGCAGATCTGGTCCCCTCACTCGACACCGACTCCCGTGACCTTCGCTCTCGGCGCCACCACGGCTTCACCCCGTTCACCGGAACCGACCTCGACGCGCTGCTC
>JBBQLA010000361.1:0-3762 GCA_038327485.1 Acidimicrobiales bacterium | reverse complement strand
GGTGCTGGGATTGATTCGTGACGCGGTGGATCAGTTGGGACAGACCGTGGTGATGGTGACCCACGATCCGATCGCGGCAGGCCACGCCGATCGGGTGGTCTTCCTGGCTGACGGCCTCATCGTCGATGAGCTGCTCGATCCCACCGCTTCGTCGGTCCTCGAACGCATGAAGCGCTTCGGCGAGACGATGGGCGCGGTCTGATGTTCGAGCTCGCTCTCGCCAACCTCAAGGCCAACAAGGGTCGATTCGTCGCGACGGTCGTGGCCATCGTCGTGGGCGTCATGTTCTTGTCGTCCGGCCTCATTTTCACCGACGCCATCAAGAGCGGGCTCGGCGGGTCACTGGCCGATCGGTACGCGCAGGTCAGCGCGTCGTTGGCTGGACAGGAAGAACAGGGCGACGCCGCCAAGGTGCCGGACTCGCTCGCCACCAAGGCAGCGAAGGTCGATGGCGTGAAGGCGGTCGCCGGTGAGTTGGAGGGCGAGGTCGGTCTGTTTGTCACCGGGCGGAAGAAGCCCGAGCAGGTCATGGGCCGGCTGTGGATCGACAATCCCGAGCTCAACCCGACAAATGTGGCCACCGGCCGAGCTCCTGCCAAGCCCGGGGAGGTGGTCGTCGATCGGCGGACCGCCAAGGACCATCGCATCGCCGTGGGCGACACGGTGAAGCTCACGGTCCAGTCGGGCACCACCGACTTCACGGTCGTCGGGTTGTCCCGCTTCGGTGACGACGACGCCCAAGACAACGATGGCACCATCTCGTTCGAACGCTCGGACGCGTTCGCCGCCATCACTGGCGGGCCAGTCGAGTACAGCCGCGTGCTGATCCAGTCTGACGGCGACATCCCAGAGGCAACACTGGTCAAGCATCTGAAGCAGATCGCTCCGGCCGGCATCGAGGCTCGGACTCGATCCGAGTTCCTCGAAGACGAGCAGGGCGAGACCGCTCAGCTGGCGAACTTCCTCAAGCCGGTGCTCACCGGATTTGCCCTGCTGGCGCTGTTCGTCTGCGGCTTCGTGGTGACGAACACCTTCGCCGTGTTGCTCGCGCAACGCACTCGTGAGCTGGCCCTCTTGAGAGCGATCGGTGCCACTCCGAAACAGGTCAAGCGCTCGGTTCGCATCGAGGCGATGGTCGTCGGTTTCGTCGCCAGCCTGCTCGGTGTCGCGCTCGGGTACGGCCTCGTGGTGGCGGCGGTCGCCATCCTTGAGGCGAACGACGTCCAGCTCGCCGGCGCCGGAGCCAAGCTCACGGTGTGGACCACAGCGCTGTGCACTGCGGTCGGCACGGTGGTGACCGTGCTCGCAGTGTTTGGGGCCTCGCGTCGTGCGTCGCGAATCGCTCCCGTCGAAGCAATGCGCTCGGGGATCATCGACAATCCGACTGGGATCAAGGGGCTGGTCAACCGCCTGGTGTTCCTGATCATCGGCATTGTGGGACTGATCATCGGATCGCTGACGGGCAACGGCTACGTCCTCGGGATCGGCTCGTTCGTCCTGATCGTGTCGGTCTTGCGTGGTGGGCGGGTCCTGGTCGTCGGGGCCGCCAAGTTGGCAATGCCGATCCTCCGTCGCCTCGGTACCAAGGGTCGACTGGCCGATGACAACATCCAGCGCAACCCGCGCCGCGCCGCGAGCACCGCCAACGCGCTCGTGATCGGCGTGCTGCTGATCACGCTGGTGACCACGGCGGGCGGGTCCTTGCGGAAGTCGATCGTCAGTCGGTTCGACGACATCTCCGCGGCCGACCTGCAGATCACCGCGCCGCAGGGGCTCCCGACCGAGCTCGCCGAGCAAATCAACAAGGTCGACGGCATCGCGCATCAGGCCGACGCGGAGATCAACGGCGCGGTCGTCGACGGTGAGGTGCGCACGGTGTCGACCACGAACGTCGCTGCCATGTTGCTGGTCACGCCGATCCCAGTGCTTGCTGGATCTGTCGGGCAGCTTGATGCCGACGGTATCGCCGTGTTGGGTGTCGCTCCAGGTGGATCGAGCTTCGGCCCCCCGCAGAAGGTCCACAAGTTGGGCGACAAGATCACGGTGACATCGCCCAGCGGGACCAAGCGCATCCTCAAGGTGCAGGCGATCGTCAAGACCGATTTCAACACGCTCTTTCTCGCAAATCTCGTGACCCCTCAGACCTTCGAGGCACTCTTTGGTGAGCGCCCGCCGTCGGGCGTCTTCATCAAGGTCGGCGGACGCACCGTCGAGCAGGTCAAATCATCGCTCGAGAAGCTCACCGATGACTACCCCGCCGTCGACGTGTTCTCCGGAAACACCATCAGCCAGTTCGTCGACGACGCGTTGGGCTATCTCATCGGTGGGGTGAACGGGCTGCTCGGCATGAGTGTGTTCATCGCCATCATCGGCGTGTTCAACACCATGACGCTTGCCGTCATTGAACGGCGCCGTGAGCTCGGTCTCCTGCGCGCTGTCGGGATGTTGCCGGGAGAGGCCGGCACGATGGTGGGCCTCGAGGCGGTGTTGATTGCGGTGATCGGCACATTGATCGGTCTCGTGAGCGGATCGTTCCTGGGATTCTGGCTGACCAATGCGATTCAGAATGACAAGTTCAGCGTGACCTTCTCCTTCGAGTGGCCCAAGCTCCTCCTGATTCTGGCCATCGGCATCATCGTCGGTGTCCTGTCGTCGCTGCTGCCGGCCCGCCGGGTTGGCAAGATGAACGTGCTCGCCGCCCTCGAGGAGTGACCGCATGACACCCGACGAACTCATGGACTACGTGTGTCCCAAGATTCGCGATCTGGGCTGGGCCCACTACTTCGTGGCCGAGACCATGCAACGCGGCACTGAGCTGGGCCTCGACGGCTTGCGCTTCTACTTCATCGGCCGCGGCGGCGTACTGGGAGACGTCGAAGCATCAGTGGTGCGCGCGGCATTCGGCTACTTCGAGCCGGGTCTGATCACCAAGATGTGGGAGTCCTCGCGGAAGGTGATCGATCCGCGCACTGCTGGTCGGGAGTACGTGGCGTGTGCGGCAGAGCATGGTCGGCGCAAACTGTCCGACGTCGTCGACTTGGACGCGTTCGTCGAAGCAGCCGACGCCGTCAACGCAGCAGCCGATGACACCGGCCTCTCGCTGTACGCGGCAGCGAAGGCCGAGCCGTTCGTCGACGACGCTCCGGGCCGCGCGATGCAACTCCTGGCGTTGCTACGCGAGTTCCGGGGCAGCGCCCACCTCATGGCGCTCCGGGTCGTCGGACTCGACTCGGCGGCAGCCCACGCGGCGAACCGGCCCAGCGACATCGCCATGTTCGGCTGGACCGCAGAAGCGTTGCCCGAGATCACCGATGAACACCGCGCTCGACGAGACGAGGCCGAGCGACTCACCGACCAGATCGTACGCCCCGCCTACGCCTCGCTCGACGACTCCCAACAGCTCGCCTTGGTCGCCGGCATCGATGCCGTCGAGCAGGCACTGACCTCGTGACCGGCCGACCCTCGTGAGCGACCAGCCACCTGATCCCCCACTGCAGTGGGGGCCCCCACCGGCGCCGGAGCCGCCCGCCGCCGGTGCCTCCACCTTCCAGGTTCCGCCGTATCAACAGCCGGGCTACCAACCGGCGTACCAATCGCCGTCGAAGCGAGGGTCCAACGTGTGGGCCTTGGTGCTGTTGGTCCTCCTCGTCGCGGGCGCCATCGCCGGTGGTGTCTACTTCGCCTCGAAGTCGTCCGATGATGGCGAGCTGGGAAGCGCAGCGACCACGACGACCTACGTGGCGCCAGATGTCGAGGTCCAAG
>JBBQLA010000360.1:0-3762 GCA_038327485.1 Acidimicrobiales bacterium | reverse complement strand
ACACGAACAGATGCGCATGCTGCAGCTCAGAGCACCCGACGAGGAGTTCGAAATGTTCGACCCCGCCATCTACTGGGCGGAGCCCGCTCAAACCGAGGATCTCGACCAGGCAGAGCAGAACTCCGCCGACACGCCCGAGCCAGCGACCGACGAGGACCCTCCGGCGGGCGCGGGCGAATCCGCGGAACGAACCCAATCCAATCTCGAGGACACCGACAAGGCCGACGACGTCAGCGACCGACCCGACGACTCCGAGCCCCACTACTCCGTGGACGACATCGTTGTTGGCGAAGACGACGAGCAGCCCATGCACCTTCGACTCGTGAGCGACCAACCACCACAGGATCCGCCATGACATCGGCACAGATCCGTTCCCGATCCGACGAAATCCGTCACGAGCGGCGCTCAGACCCCATGTCCCACAAGTTTCGCGCCACCCCCAGCGGCCCGGGGCCGGCGCGATTCGTGGGAGAAAACCCCTCCGCCGTTCGTGCTGGCCGGGAGATCTTAGGCGGGCACGACAGCCGGGCCGCCTCTTAGCGGATCGGGGGTGCGATCCGCTGCTCCTGCCGCTGTTCGGGGGCGCGACGAACCGACAGGCAGCGCCGGGTCAGGCAGCTGCGGCCACGCTGGGCTCAGGCGGGAGGGGGAACCCCGAGAACGCCGACCTGTGCGGTCTGGCGGTGGGACGACGACGTCTCATCCCCCTCGGTGACCGGGCGTCGCGGTCAACGCAGCAGCCCCGTTCAGCCCAGCGACAGCTTGGCGGAGTAAGCCCCGGTTCGGTTGTTGTCGGCGTTGATCTGCAGTTCGTAGGCGCCGCCGGAGTGCAGGATCACTGCGGTCACGTCGCACAGGGAACCGAACGGCTCCTCGAGGGTGCCGTCCGGGGCGATGAGGTGCGCTCCGACCGGTCCGACGCAGTCAGAGCCGCTCAGCGTGAGGGGCTGCCCGGCCGTCCCCTGGAACCGCCACACGTCGTGCTCCGCCCGCTCCTCGATCGTGCCCGAGAGCACGGCGCCGGCGGTGATGTCGCTCAGACGGTCGGCGCGCACGGGGGTCACCGCGAACTTCCAGCCGCCCGAGTCGCCCTCGCCCAGGGAATTCATCGTCAGCTGGTACGTCCCGCTGACCTTCGCCTCGACTCTCCCGAAGGTGCACACGTCGCCGGATGTGCCAATCGACAGACCGGTCGGATCGGTGAGTTCGGCGGCAAGGTGCGCATCGCTCTGACAGATCGGCGTCTCGCCTCCGATGTCCACGATGTCACCCTGCTTGAGGGCCAACGTGTAGACCGGCCGATCGGTCGTCGAGGTCACCTTCCCCTCGTAGATGGTGGCCTGACCTGACGACGGGGCCGAGCCGTTGGCGCCCGACGCCGACCACGCCAGGAAGCGCTGTTGCTCCTGGTAGGCGTAGGCGGTTCGGCGGTCGTGGGTATTGGATTCGTCGAACACGCAATCGTCGTAGAGGCCGGGATCAGCGATGCCGATTGCCGTGCAGTACGCCTTCGCGTCGGCGATTGCCTGGTCCGAGGCGCGAAGCGTCCGGTCGGGGAAGTTGGTGTCGGTGAAGGTCGCAGTGCTCTGCCCGGTGTCGTAGTCCAGCAGTGAACGGTCCTGGGTGAGGCGCCACGCCGGTGCCAACGATGCGTACACCTCGTCGAAGCTCGGCGCGGCCGACAGTGGCGTGCCTCCAGGTCCGATCGTTGGATCGTCGGCCACGATGCCGTTGAAGTCGCCAAGCAGCCCGGTGAGCTTGCCCGCCCGAGTGGCTGCCGGGACCACCGCCACGTCGAGCGCGGCACCGAGTCGTACCCGCATCGTCGAGCCGTCGGGATAGGTGACGTCGACGCTCTCGCCGTTGATGCCGCGCACTCGACGCAACGATCCGGCGGCCAGCTTCGGGAGGGATCCCGCCGGCGCCTCGGTGCCATTCACCTTCAGCACGATGCGGCGCTCGTGTGTGGGGTCGAGGTCACTCATGGCCAGCGTGATCCGATCCGCGCCCACCTTCGTGGCGACCGCCACGGTGTTGGTCGCCGGCGCTCCGGTGAACATCGCGGCCAGTCGTACCTGCACCTCGAAGTCATCGACCGTCGAGCGAGTCAGGGTGAACTCGCCGATGGCTTGGAGGTCGTATCGGCGCCCGTCGAAGGTGCGCAGGTGGGGATCGGCGTAGACCCGACCGCCGGAGGAATCGTCGCCCGAACCGCCACCACCGCCGCCGCCCCCGGCCGGGGGTTTGCCCGGCGGCTTGGGGTCCTTCTTGCAGTAGTCATCGAGGGAGTAGCCGCGGACCTGGCCCGATGACCCGGTCCGAGCTCCGGTCAGGCCGAGTGCGAGCCCGCCGCCCCCGGCCTGCACCGCAGGAGGCGGGCTGCCCGTGGTCCCCTTCGGGCACACGCATGGCTCGTCCTGCACGCAGTAGAACACGCTCGACCCCGCGGGGATCACATCGTTCAGGTGATCTCCCGACGCCACGGCCAGGTGCCCCCGACCGTTCACGACCTCGACGATCTCGGTGCTCGCGATCACTCGCACCGGCAGGTTCTCGTAGGGGTCGACGTTGGGCAACGCGACGGTCTGCGACCTGCCCACTGTGACCTGTTCGGGAGCGGCCCCGAAACTGGGCATGTCGGCCTTGCCCGGGCCCAGCATGTCCCAGATGATCTTGTCGGGGAACTTGCGCCAGTAGCTGGCACCCCAGAAGTCCATCACCACGTCCTCGACGCCCTGGAGCATCGTGGCGAAGCTCACCTCGTTCGCGCCGCCGATCCCGTCGGAGAACGCCTGCAGGAGGTGAGGCCAGATCTGCTCGGGGCCTTTCATGTCTTCGATGTGACCGAAGAACCCGACCGCGTCGTAGGTGCGAGTGAACAACGGCCGGTGCTGGGGGGTCGAGATGTACTTGGTCCAATGGGCCTGGAGCTGCGGGTACACGGCGCTGGGGACCAGTTCCATCATCACCCAGGTGGCCTCGCCGTCGTGCAGCCAGCCGTCGACACTCACGCTCTTGGCCAGTGACCCGACCTTGCGCTGTTGGTAGCAGTGGAAGACCTCGTGGCTGAGCACCGACGCGATCGCGGCCGGGTCGAATCCCTTGAACTTCTCGTAGTAGACGGTGATCTGGCAAGCGTCGAGCATCGCCCCCTGATCGATGTACTTCTTGCCCTCGGTGAGCGGGATGTCGGTCTTGTCGAAGTAGATCGTGTCGGCCACCGCGCTGGGGGTGGTCGTGTCATCGACATGGATCCGGATCTTCGGGATCTGCGGAGCCCCCGTGTGCTGCGAGATGGCCTTGTTGGCCCACGCCACGTAGGGACCGAAGAACGACGCCGGCGGAACCTGATCCGCTCGCAGACTCCGGTGGTGACGTGATGCCACCGATCGTCCCCGGGAGGTCGAGGTGGTCGCCGTCGTGGCCAAGGGATCAGGCGGGTCGTCGAGGGGCGTGACGTCGCTGAGGCCGGGGTCGCTCCGGGTGGACTCGGGTGCGCCGACACCCATGTGGCGCAGCACCGCTGTCTGCTGGGCGGCGGTCAACTCGTCGAACACGGACAGGATCCGTCCCAGCGCGCGGGTGCCCGACTGCGACGTCGACGGCGGGCCGGGGGGATCGGGGACACCGGGGAGCGCGCCGATGACAGCGACGTACAGGGATCGAGCCAGGTCGACCGTCACTCCCTTCGCCTCGATGCGCGCTTCGATGGCCTCGTCGCGTGGCGTCGTGCCCGCGGCGATCGCTGCTGTCGTCGTTGTC
>JBBQLA010000359.1:0-3779 GCA_038327485.1 Acidimicrobiales bacterium | reverse complement strand
TGAGGCCCTGCAGATCTGTTGCGGTGCCTTCAACATGGCGGTCGGTGATCTCGTGCCGTTGGCGACGCTCGGCACGACCATGCCGTCGGGCATGGAGATCGCTCGCCGGAAGCTGCGCGGTGAATCTTCCAACGGCATGTTGTGCTCGGCCGCCGAGCTCGAGCTGAACGAGGATTCGTCCGGCATCTTCATCCTCCCGGCTGATCTGACACTGGGGTCGGCGCTGACCGACGCCTTGGGTATCGAGCCCGACGCCCTGTACGACCTCGACCTCACACCCAACCGGCCTGATGCCCTGAGCGTGCTCGGTGTCGCCCGCGATGTCGCCGCCCAGCTGGGTCTGGCCTTGGTGGTGCCAGCAGTGGAGCTCCCGACCACCGGAGCCGACGCGACCACGCTCGTCACCGTCGACGTCGGCGATCCGGTGTTGTGCGGCCGGTTCGCCGGCCTGGTCCTGTCGGACATCTCCGTGGGGACCTCGCCGGACTGGATGGCCCGACGGCTCATCCTGTGCGGGATGCGACCGGTGAACTCCATCGTGGACATCTCGAACTACGTGATGTTGGAGTACGGCCAGCCGAGCCACACCTTTGACCTCGACACGATCACGGGCGCGAAGCTCGGCATCCGACGAGCGGCCGACGGCGAGTCGGTGGTCACCCTCGACGGCCAGACTCGATCGTTGGTAGCGGGCGACGGTGTGATCGTCGACGGCGACGACGCGCCGATCGGGATCGCCGGAGTGATGGGCGGCGCGTCGACCGAGATCTCCGAGTCCACGTCGCGCGTGCTGCTCGAGGCGGCGTGGTGGGACCCGGCCTCGATCGGTGCCACCTCCAAGCGGCTCGGGCTCCGCAGCGAAGCGTCGAGTCGATTCGAGAAGGGCGCCGATCCCGAGATCGCGTGGGCTGCGGCTCGCCGCTTCGCGCAGTTGGCGATCGAGCAAGGCGCCGCCCTGCACCCCGGGGAGCTGCGATACGACGACGGTGTGGTGCCGGACCGCTCGCCGGTGTTGGTTCGACCGAGTCGGGTCAACGCAGTGCTGGGCTCGTCCATCTCGACCGAGCAGATGGTGACGTACCTGACGCCGATCGGTTTCGGCAGCGTGGCCCGAGGCGACGATCTGCTGGTGAGTCTGCCGTCATGGCGACCTGACTCGACCGGTGAGATCGACGTGGTCGAGGAGGTCGCCCGTCATCATGGCTACGACCGGCTCGGCAAGACTGTGCCCAGGTCGGGGGCCCGCCGTGGCGGGTTGACCCAGATCCAGAAGGATCGCCGGGTGCTCGCGCTCACGCTGCGCTCGCTCGGGGCGAGCGAAGCCAAACCGATGCCGTTCTTCGCTCCCGGCGATCTCGAGCGGTTCGGGGTGCGATCCGATGCGATCTCGGTGACCAACCCGTTGGTGGCCGAGGAATCGGTGTTGCGCACCTCGACCATGCCGGGCCTGGTCCGTGCCGTCGCCACCAACGCGGCGCACCGCAACACGGGCGTGTCGCTGTTCGAGATGGGCCACTGCTTTGCCGTGGCCGACGGGATCGGCACCCACGTCGAGTGGGACGAGCTCGGTGTCGTGCTGGCCGGACGCGCCGCACCGGTGGCCGTCGATTGGGCCATCGCTGTGATCGCTTCGATCGGACGACCCGCCCCCGTCTTCACCAGTGCTCACGTCGGGGGTCTGCACCCGACGCGGGCGGCGGTGATCGACATCGACGGCACCGTGGTGGGCGAAGTGGGCGAGGTCGATCCCGGGGTGACGGAGGATCGTGGTGTGACCGAACGGGTGGCATGGGTTCGTATCGACCTCGACGCGCTGTTCGGGATCGACCGGGTCGTCGCCAAGGAACGCCCGATCAGCCGCTTCCCCAGCTCCGACCTCGACCTGGCCCTGGTGGTCGCTGATTCGGTTCCGGCTCATGAGGTGGTGGCGTGCCTCGCCGCGGCGCACCCGCTGGTGGTCGACGCGCGGCTCTTCGACGTGTTCCGGTCGCACTCGGTCGGGGAGGGCCGACGCAGCCTGGCCTGCTCCGTTCGCCTCCAAGCACCCGATCGCACCTTGACCGATGCCGACGTGACCGAGGCGCGTGCCGCGTTGTTGGCCGCAGCCGGCCGGCTCGGAGCCGAGCTCCGGGCCTAGCAATCAGGTCGACTCTGTAATGATCATGCATTGGCATGCATGATCATGTAGGGTCGCCGCCGTGATCAGGACAGGCGTCATCGGAGGCTCGGGATTCGCTGGAGGCGAGTTCATTCGCTTGGCGTCGAGTCACCCCGACATCGAGATCGCCTGGGCCACGGGCGAGACGAGCGCCGGGCAATCGATCGCCGATGCCATCCCAGCGCTCGCCGCTGAGTTCGGCAATGACGTGTTCCTGTCCTACGAGCCCCACCTGCTCGACGACGTCGATCTGGTCGTGTTGGCGCTGCCGCACGGCGCGTCGCAGTCGTTGGTGCCGCAGCTGGTCGACTCGAACGCGGGACGCACGGTGGAGTGGATCGTCGACCTCGCGGCGGACTTCCGCCATCACGACCCGTCGATCTACCCAGTCTGGTACGGCGAGCCCCACGCCTGTCCCGAGTTGCTCGAGACGTTCGTGTACGGACTGCCCGAGCTCTACCGCGAACAGCTGCGCGCAGCGACCAGGGTGGCGGCCCCAGGGTGCTATCCCACCAGCGCGAGCCTGGTGTTGGCGCCGTTGGTGCGTGCTGGGGTCATCGATCCATCGCACGTGATCGTCGACGCGGCGTGTGGAGTCTCAGGTGCCGGTAAGCCGCCCAAGGCCAGCACCACGTTCAATGCGGTGGCCGACAACCTCACCGCCTACGGATTGCTCGACCATCGGCACACACCGGAGATGGAGACCCACACCGGAGCCAAGGTGCTGTTCACGCCACATCTTGCGCCCATGAATCGGGGCATTCTCTCCACCTGTTATGGCCGCGTGCTCGGCGATCACACCACCGAATCGGCACTGGAGATCCTGGGCGACGCCTACGCGGACGAGCCGTTCGTGGTCGTGTCCGAACGGAGCCCGCAGACCAAGTCGTGTCAGGGATCGAACACGGCGCACCTGACTGTTCGGGTCGATCAGCGGACCAACACCGTGGTGGCGCTGTCGGCCATCGACAACCTGGTCAAGGGCACCGCAGGTCAGGCCATCCAGTGCGTGAACCTCATGGCCGGGTTGGCGGAGACCACCGGCCTGCCCAGAGTCGGGATGACGCCATGACCGATCGTGGAACCTCACACAACATCACTTCACCGATCCAGGACCAGCACATCGACGTGCTGTTGCAGGCGTTGCCGTACATCCAACGGTTCCGCGGGGCGGTCGTCGTCGTGAAGTTCGGCGGCAACGCCATGGAGTCGCCCGAGCTGACCCACCAGTTCGCCGCCGATGTCGTGCTGATGCACCAGGTCGGCATGAAGCCGGTCGTCGTCCATGGCGGCGGCCCGCAGATCAACCACTATCTGGCTCGCCTCGGGGTGGTGTCCGAATTCGTCGACGGCCAGCGGGTCACCGACGCCGAGACACTCGAGATCGCCCAGATGGTGCTGGTCGGCAAGATCAACGACGGGATCGTCTCGCTGATCGCCAAGTCCGGGGCACGTGGTGTCGGGCTCTCAGGCAACGACGGTTCCCTGCTGATCGCCAGGAGAAAGGAGCCGCAGATGGTCAGGATCGAAGACCGGGAAGAACAGGTGGACCTCGGGCATGTCGGAGAGATCGAAGAGGTCGACCCTGCGATCCTCCTGATGCTCCTCTCGAACGGGTATA
>JBBQLA010000358.1:0-3786 GCA_038327485.1 Acidimicrobiales bacterium | reverse complement strand
CCTCCGACGAAGGTGTGGCAGGTGAAGTCGTGGAGCTGCCACTCCGCCGGCGAGCGGAGGCGGTGGAACCAGATGGTGTGGTCGAGGCTCGCTGAGAAGATGTTTGCGTAGATGACCTCCTCCGGCTCGCGACCGATGGGGTGGGCTCGAGCGACAGCATCGGTGGGCAGGTCATCGGACAGGTAGGCCAGCGCGGGGGCCCACACCCTCGGGTCGGGCAGGTCCTCGACCACTCGCAGGAACGCCGCCGCTCTGCCGGAGCCATCGCGCTCACCGTCTGACAGCGCCTCCTTCTCGACGAACCGGCGCAGGAACGTCGTCGACCACGAGGTGCCGTCGAGAGTGTCGGGATCAGGCAGCGGGCCGGGCTTGGCGACGGTCTCGATGTCGACCGACGGCTCAGCGCGTTGGAAGCTGGCCTCGAGGTTCAGGATGGCACCGGTGGCCTGACGGGCCACCACCCGTCGGGTGCAGAACGACCGGCCGTTGCGGAGCCGATCGACCTCGTAGCGCACCGGTTCGGTCTGGTCACCTCGACGGATGAAGTAGGAGCGCAGTGAGTGCACGTGCAGCCCAGGGTCATCGACGGTGAGCGTGGCGGCCTGGAGCGCCTGGGCCACGATCTGGCCGCCGTAGAGGCCGCCCCACGGGTAGGTCGGCCCGGTGCCCACGTACACGTCGGCGCCGTGGGAGGACAGGTCGAGGATCTCAGCCAGCAGCATGGTGGCAGAACACTACGTTGCGGCTCTGGAGGATCTCCGGAGGAATCACGATGCTGAGCGCTTGATGTGGCCCGAGATTGCTTCGAAATCGTCCGGCGCACGGTCCGGTCAGGCGCCCCGCTGTCAGCGGCGGTCGGGTAGGAAGGGGAAGCGGGCGCGGGTCTCGGTGACACGAGCGGCGTCGACATCGACGATGAGCACCGCCTCGGAGTGCGCCGCCGACGCCAGGGTCTCGCCGGCGGGGTCGATGATCATCGAATCGCCCGAGTAGTCGAGCCCACCGCCGGAGCCGACGCGGTTGACCCCGATCACGTACGCCTGGTTCTCGATGGCTCGCGCCACCAGCAGCGACTTCCAGTGGTGGCGCCGACTCGCCGGCCAGTTGGCCGGGACCACGTACACGTCGGTCGACTCGGCGGCCGACCAGAACTCATCGGCGAAGCGCAGGTCGTAACAGACGAAGGGCGTGACCCGAATTCCCTCCACGTCGAAGGACACGATTTCGGTGCCGGCGTCGTAGTGCTCGTGCTCGCCGGCGTAGGAGAACGGATGGATCTTGTCGTACATGAACTGCTCACCCGACGGTCCGGCCAGGACGAATCGGTTTCGGTAGCCATCGCCTTCGCGCACTGCGATCGAACCCGCGACCCACACCCCGTGCTCCTCCGCCTGGGTCCTCAGAAAGGTCGATGCCACGCCACCCGTCGCCGGTTCCGCCAGCCGCTCGGGTTCGCTGGTGAAACCGGTGGCGAACATCTCGGTGAGCACGATCAGGCGCGCTCCGCCCTCTGCGGCGGCTTGGATCGGTTGCACCAGCCGAGCCGTCGTGGCGGCGGCGTCCTCCCAGACCACGTCGTGCTGTATCGCCGCCACTCTCACGCCCGCGACCTCACGCCCGACCCCACCGGCTCAGCCGCTCGACCGCTTCGTCGATGACCTCGTCGCGTTTGCAGAAGGCGAACCGCACCAACGGCCGCCCGGCGTCGACATCGTCGTAGAACACCTGGGTGGGGATGCCGACCACGCCGGCCTGGTAGGGCAGCTCTCGGCAGAACTCCACACCGTCGACCGCTCCCCCGGTCGCGCCGACCACGCCACTGATGTCCGCGGTGATGAAGTAGGTGCCCTGAGGGAGATACACCTCGAAGCCGGCAGATCGAAGACCCGCGGCGATCCGATCGCGCTTCGACTGCAGCGACGCCGCCAGATTCGCGGTGACCGAGTCGGGCAGGCGCAGTGCCGTGGCGACCGCGTGCTGGAACGGCGTGCCTGACACGTAGGTCAGGAACTGCTTCACCGTTCGGACCGCCGCCACGAGCTGAGGCGGGCCAGTCACCCAGCCGATCTTCCACCCAGTGAAGGAGAACGACTTGCCGGCCGACGAGATGGTGAGGGTCCGCTCGGCCATGTCCGGAAGCGTTGACAGAGGGATGTGCTCGATGCCGTCGAAAGTCAGGTGCTCGTACACCTCGTCGCAGATGGCGATCAGGTCGTGCTCGAGGCACACCTTCGCCACCTCCTCGAGCTCGGCCCGTGAGAACACCTTGCCCGTCGGGTTGTGAGGACTGTTCAGCAGCAACACCTTGGTTCGCGGACCGATGGCGGCCCGCAGATCGTCGGGGTCGAACGACTCGTACGGCGGTCGCAGCGTGACCAGCTTGCGGGTGGCGCCACCCAACGCGATGGCTGCGGCATAACTGTCGTAGTACGGCTCAAACGTGACGACCTCGTCACCCGGACCGGCCAAGGCCAGCAGCGACGCGGCGATGGCCTCGGTGGCACCCGTGGTGACCAGCACCTCGGTGTCGGGATCGAGCTCGATGCCGTAGCGACGCAACTGGTGCTCGGCGATGGCGGAGCGCAGCTCGGGAATGCCCAGCGCTGGCGGGTATTGGTTGTGTCCGGCTCGGATCGCCCCGATGGCGGCCTCGGCCACTTCCGACGGTCCATCGGTGTCGGGGAACCCCTGGCCCAAGTTGATTGCGCCGGTCTCGAGCGCCAGCGCGGACATCTCGGCGAAGATCGTCGTGCCGAACGATGCCATCCGTTCGACCAGCGGGCGTTCGAGTCGGCTCACGTCGGCGACGTTACGCCTGCCGCTCCATCGACCGCGGTGTCGGCCGTCTCAGGACGAGGCCGACGCCCGCTGACGCTCTTCGGCACGTAGGAGATGACCGGAGATGTCGGCGCACTCCTCGCACACCGACTCCGGGATGACCCCCGCCCGCATGAGTGCCCGGAAGACGACACAGCCGAGGCAGTAGCCGGCAAACCCCTCGAGCGACGCAGCAACCACGATCATGGCGATGAGCACCTGCGATCCGCCGGGACGACCGAGGACCACCGTCGACAGCAGCGCCGCCATCGACATCGTGACGCCCATTGCCTGGGCGAACCGCTTGGGTGGCCCTGCGGTCAGGCGTTCGGGGAGGTTCAGCGCCGGCGTGATCACCCGTGTCACCAACTGGCCGAGCGGGCTCATGGTCGGGCCCGTGGCAACGCGGGCGACGAAGCCGTAGGCGATGATCCACAACAGCACCGTCCATCCGGTCGCCAGGTAGGTGACCGACATGGCCACCACGCCCGTCGCCACCAGTCGCGCCGAGACTTCGTTGACCGGGTTCGGGAACTCGAAGAACTTCCGCATTGCCATAGGCTCAACCCTATGGGGCTAATCCCGACCAAACAACTCGGGTTTATCGATGGTGCCCTCGGGCACACGCTGGGTTCAGGGCCTGATGCCGCGACCGAGCCATTCGACGAGATCCGCTCCCGAGGTCAGCTCGAGAGCGAACGAAACGAGATCATCGTGGGTGAGCGGGGGAAGATCCGTCGGCCGCTCGGCGATCTCAGCCGGGGTGTCCCAGTACTCCACCGCCACGCCGAACACCGAGAGCAGCAGGTTCTCCCCCACCGTGGTGGGCGTCGAGAAGCGAGTTCCGCACTCGGGGCAGATGTTCAGCAGGGCCGCCCGATCGGTTTCGGCGTGCACGCGCAACGTGACCGCTCCGATCTCGACCTCGACTGGACCGCAGTCCGGGCAGTTCGCTGTGACCAGGGGTTG
>JBBQLA010000357.1:0-3811 GCA_038327485.1 Acidimicrobiales bacterium | reverse complement strand
AGGCCGTATGCGAAACCAGCACTCCCGGCACCGGCAATGCTCTTCTGCTGATCAGGCGTGGCAACGACGGGGTCGGTCGCCTGTTGGGCGACGGTGTGTACAACATGGGTGAGCAAGCTCATCTTGGTGATGTCTCCTTGTGTCGACCGGCGGCGGATCCACCGGCCCGTTAATTGGTGAGAAGTGAATTGCTGGAAATGACTGGTCCGGATCAGTGCCCGGGGTGCAGCGACTGGCTGATGTACACGCTGGTCAGCAGCGTGAAGATGTAGGCCTGCAGCACCGCCACCATGATCTCGAAGCCGGTGAAGGCGACCAGCATGAGGAACGAGAAGGGTGACGCAGCAGCGAGGGGGGTCAACGACCACAGGGTCGCGGTCAGTACCGAGAAGGTGATGAGCAGGATGTGGCCGGCCAACGAGTTGGCGAAGAGCCTGACCGCCAGCGAGAACGGCGTCACGATGAAGGCCGAGAGGAACTCGATCGGGGTCACCAGGATGTACAGCGCCTTCGGCACGCCGGGCGGGAAGAGCTTGTACTTGAAGTACTTCAGACCGTGGTGCTTGATACCCACCCCAATGAAGACCACGTAGGTCACGATCGCCAGGAACGCTGGATTGGCCATGCGAGCGTTGGCACCGAAGTGCGCCGTCGGCACGACGCCGAACAGGTTGCCGATCAGGATGAAGAGGAACATCGAGATGAGCAGCGGAAGGTAGGCGAGGCCCTCGGGACCCATCGTCTGCATGATGATCTGCTTCTCGATGAACTCGACGGTGGTCTCGGCCAAGTTCTGAGCGCCGGCCGGAACCAACGACTTCTTGGAGCCGGCGCCGGCGACCAGGAACCAGATGACCGGGATGGCCATCGCGATCAACGAGAGGATCGCCACCTTGTTGAACTCGAAGTTCGTGCCCTTGAACAGAATCGCTGGCCACTTCACCATCTCCTCGATGGTGGGGAAAACAAGTTTTGCGAACACCGCGATGGTCTCCTTGATTTGTGCCGTGGCGCCTCACCCGAAGGTCAGGCAGCCTGTTCCAGCGGATCGTCGAATGTGGCGGGGGCAGGCTTGAGGCCGGGAAAGGCCAGAGAGCCGGAGATGTAACGCATCTCCCAGAACAGCAGGCCCAGATGGGTGACGATCAGCGTGATGCCGAGCGCCGGGAGTGACATCCACGAGGCGTCCTTGACGACCATCACGGCCACGAAGATGAGCGCCAGACGGATGAGGAATCCGAACATGGCCCCACCGGCCATGGCGGCGAAGCTGATGCGACCGGTGACCTGCAACAGCCACGCCGAGAGGAAGAAGTTCACGGCGACGATGGCGAGGCCGTAGCCAGCGGAGATCGCCCCATCGGTACGCCAGCCGACGAACCCGAAAGCGATGACGGCGGGCAACACCCACAGGCAACGCTTGAGCAGGTCCAGGCCGACCTCCATCGCGGGGGCGGGACCCTCGAGACGGTTCATGAGCGGATTCAGGTTGGTGTCGCTCATGGCACCTGCTCCCCCGCGGTACGGGCTGTGGTCGCCGAGGCGGTGGCAATCGACGTCGCGGACCACGGCGACGATTCGGCCAGTTCGGCCATCTTGGACTGGTACCCGTAGTAGATCTTGATGACCGACCCCACCAGACCCAGCACGGTGAATGACACGGTCATCCACGGCGTGGTGTGCGTGACGGAGCGGTCGAGCCACAAGCCGATCAACGCCAACAGCAATGGGCTCATGACGAGCTCGAAGGAGCCGTTGCCCTTGTTGAGCTGCGGTACGTCGCGGGGAGGTGTGTTCACGGAGTGTCGGTCTGGTGCGGAGATCGGCAGCGCTCCGATCGGTCATCGAGGCGCTTGTGAATTCATTCGCAATCTACGAGAGCGCCACGAAGTCTGGCAAATTCTCGGAGCGTTCACACGCTCGAATGGCTGAGGACGTGCGCTGACGGCGCGTCGAGAGATCAGTCGCGGGGACTGCGATCGAGCGCTTCGACGATGCGATCGGTGTTGGCTCGACTCTCGTGGATGAGCCGGATGAGCCAGAAGCGCATGTAGCGAGCCAGCGAGAAGCGCACGAACAGTGCGGCGCCGGCGATGATCAAGGCGATCCCCAGAAAGGTGCCTGTTGCCATGAAGGCTTGCTGGTTCGCCAGGTTCGTGTCGCCGGTGACTTGGATCCCACCGACGATCGCCAACACGATGCCGGCAACGATGGCCAGTACCCCGACGATCAGGAGTCGCTTCTCGTTGTCCGCGCTCGATGCCTTCAGCTTGAGTGACTCGATCTCGGAGGTGAACGCCTCGACGCGTTCCGGCTGGTTCTCCACGATGGCTCCTTCGGTCATCCGCCGAGGTAGGCGGCTGAGAGTGACGATTCGATTTCCTTCGGCGGGCCGACCTGACGGATTCGGCCGTGCACCATGATCGCCGCGACGTCGGCGACACCGAGGACCGTACGCGCGAATTGCTCGACGACGAGAATGGACACGCCCGACGAGGCGATCTCAGCGACCAGTCGATACAGGTCCTCGACCACCAGCGGAGCGAGACCCATCGACAGTTCGTCGAGCAGCAGGAGCGCCGGATTGGATGCCAGACCGCGAGCCATGGCGAGCATCTGTTGCTCACCCCCCGACATGGTCCCGGCCAACTGCTTGCGCCGATCGCCGAGTCGGGGGAACTGCTCGTAGGTCTGGGCTTCGATCTCGCCGAACGACCGGCCGGTATAGGTCGCCATTCGCAGGTTCTCACGCACCGTCAGGTTGGGGAAGATGCCGCGCCCCTCGGGGATCGTGATGAGACCGCACCGCGCCAGCTCTTCCGGCTTCGCTCCGACCACGTTGCGGCCGGCCAGCAGCACGTGGCCCGACGTGGGGCGCAGCAGCCCACAGATGACCGACAGGGTGGTCGACTTGCCGGCGCCGTTGGGGCCGAGCAACGCCACCACCGTGCCCCGCTCGACGCGCAGGTCGACTCCGTGCAGTGCCTCGATGCCGTCGTACGCGGCGCGGATGCCAACCAACTCGAGGATCGGTACGTTCACGACGCGCTCACGATCGGTTCGTGGCCGGCAGTGTCGGCACCCAGGTAGGCGGCGCGAACAGCGTTGTTCTGCTGCACCTCGGCGGCCGACCCCGACGCAATGACCTGACCGAAGTCGAGCACCGAGATCGACGAACACACCCGCATGACCAACTCGACGTCGTGCTCGACCAGCAACACCGCCAGACCGGCGCCGGCCAGTTCGACGAGCAGCTCGCCGAACGACGTGGTCTCGGAATCATCGAGACCCGAGGCGGGCTCGTCGAGCAGCAGAACCCGCGGACGGACCGCCAGTGCCCGTCCCAGCTCGACGAGTCGGGCCTGTCCGGTCGGGAGCTGACCCACCCGGGTGGACGCAACCGGCGTGAGGCCGAGCCGGTCGAGGATCAGATCGACCTCGTCGTTGATGGACAACTCGCCGTCGGTGGCCAACAGCTGCGGTCCGGTGGGCGAGTGACGGGCCCAGCCGCGCCGGATCTCGGCACCGACCAGCACGTTCTCACGCGCGGTCATCGAGCTGAAGACCTCGAGGCGCTGGAAGGTGCGACCGATGCCGCGCCGAGCACGTCGATGGGTGCCCAGCGAGGTGATGTCCTTGCCGTCGAGCGCGACCCGGCCACCGGTTGGCTGCAACACGCCGCAGATGAGATTGAAGGTGGTCGTCTTGCCGGCACCGTTGGGGCCGATCAACCCGGGGACGACTCCGACTTCCACGTCGAGGTCCATGTCGGAGACAGCGAGATGCCCACCGAATCGGACCGAGAGGCCCC
>JBBQLA010000356.1:0-3813 GCA_038327485.1 Acidimicrobiales bacterium | reverse complement strand
GCCCTGAGTCGCCCGCTTCTTCAACCCGAGGTCGCATCTACGCTCGCGTGATGACGATCAGACGTGCTTCGTGAGCTCCAACTGGCGGCATCCGGGCCGTACCGGCGCAGTGATCTATGCGGTCCTCGCCGCGTTGTTCGCGACCGTGGTCACGCTGACGAGTCGGCTGCAGGTCGAGCGGCAGCGTGGTCGGTCCGAGGTCGCACGCGGCCTGCCCGACGGGGCGGTGATCGTCATCTCGAACCACACGAGCTACGCCGACGGGGTGCTGTTGGTCCTGGCCTGTCGACGCCAGGGGCGGTCGCTGCGGATGCTGGCAGCGGCCGGGGTGTTCCGAGTGCCGGTCATCGGATGGTTGGGGAGGCGCCTCGGCTTCATCCCCGTGTCGCGAGGCACCAAGGACGCCGCCGGGTCGCTCGACGCAGCAGTCGAGGCGCTGAGTCAGGGCGAGGCGGTCGGCCTCTACCCCGAAGGTCGATTGACGCGCGATCCGGCGATGTGGCCCGAGCGGGCCAAGACCGGCTCGGTGCGGCTGGCGTTGCGGACCGGCGCTCCGATCGTGCCGGTCGCCATGGTGGGCGCACACGAGGTGGTGGGGCGTCGGCGAATCTTCTTGCGGATGCTCACCAACCTCATCCGACGCCCACGGGTCGAGGTCAGGATCGGCGCGCCGATCGACGCGCTCGCCTTCGCCCATGGCGTCGCGGAGCCGTCGCCCGAGGTCGTGCGCGCGATCGCCGATTCAATGATGGCGGAGCTGATCTCGCTCGTCGCCGAGTTGCGTGGCGAGGAGCCCGAGCACCCGACCGGCGTCCCGAGAGCCGACGCAGCTGCTTCTTGAGCTCGGTTCACGGAGTCGAGCACGACTCCGTGGCAGCCGTCACCGCTCCAATTGGGGCGTACCGGTCATGCCGTCGCGGACGACTCGGCGATGCCATCGATCGAGCACGTGGAGCACTCGGGCGCGGTTGTATCTCTGCACCAGGACGAACGGGAGGTGAACAACGAGCCCGAAGACTGCCATGACCACTGCGACGTTCCACGGCTGCCACACCACGAAGGTGCAACCGAACCCGATGTTGGCGAGGTGGACCCATTCAGCCCGACGGGTCTCGCGAGCGAGGACCTCCAGATCGGCTGGCCCAAAGCCCGGAAGCGACGCCTTCGACACGCCGTTCTTGAACAAGGCTCCCGCCTCGGGCAGGCGAGACTTCCACGCCCGGAGATGGAAATGCCGGTCGTACCAGCGCCCGTCCTGCTCGAAGGGTCGGATCCGAGTCGCTGCGGAATCGCCGGCAAACAGGCGGTCAGGGCAGCGGTTCGCCAGCCAACCCGAACCCACGCCGAAGACTGCCCAGAGCACGGAGTACGACAGGACCCGGATGAGCACCATCATGGAACTGCTCGGCGCAGGTCGAGAGTTCGTCCCCGCCAGCTCACCGCTCGGCGCACATGGGTGAGCCAGAGAGACCACACGAACACCGCCACGAAGAATGCCACCAGCACCGGATACAACGCGACCGCCCACCACCGGAACGAGCCCACTTGACGAAGGAGCATTGCGAGTCCGGTCCCCGTGGCGACGATGATCACCAGCGTCGCTGTTGTCGGCGCGATCTGCCCCACCCCCATCGAGATGTACTTCCACGACGCCGAGACCAGACCGGTGATCCACCAGCCCACGGCGAGGGTCCGCCACAGCGGAATGGAGGTCGCCCCGATCGCCATGTTCTTCGACCAGCCTTCGACGATCGACGACAGGCCATTCGGATACATCCGAAAACCGATCAACTCGCCGCCACCGACGACAGCCAGGGGGACGCCCGCTTGCAGGAATCGGCGCCCCAGCTCCACGTCCTCGGCAACCTCGGCCCGAACACTGCGGTGACCACCGACGGCGCGGTACTGCGATGTGGAACAGCAGATCACCGGACCGAAGATCGCGGTCGGCGAGGACGTGCCTGCGCCCACGCCCATCAACGAAACCACGTTGAACAAGGCAGAGAGCTGCTCGACGCCCGGCGGCACCTCGTGGAACGGCTGAACGGAGACGACGTATGCATCGGCGGTCGGGGCGATCAGCGCGCGGAGTGCCGTCGGATGCAGACGAACATCAGCGTCCAAGAAGACCAACAGGTCGCTCGGACCCAGACGCGACATGGCGGAGTCCGCGCCGACCTGACACGCCCACGGCTTACCTCGCCATCCCGGCGGCACCGACGAGACCGTCATCACTTCGACACCAAATGACTCGGCGATCGACGCAGTCGCATCCTCGGACTGGTCATCGACCACGATCACCTGCGTCGGTGACGGGTCGAGTGATGCGATGTCAGCGAGGAGCCTTCCGATCGAGGCCGCTTCGTTCCTCGCCGGGATGATCAGAACAACCCTTCGATCCTCGGTCGAGGAGGGCGTCGCCGGCTGAAGTCGTCGCAGCCGACCGAACAGCAGGAATCCGACCAGGACCGCGCTCAGTTCGAACCACACTGCGCTCACAGGGGCAGGTTCGGAGCGGAACGGCGATCAGATTGGATCGATGCCGCGATGTCGGCCTCCTCCTCGGGCTCCAGTTCGCTCGCTCATCCTTCGATCTCCGTCGTGCGGGTTCTCGGCATACTCGCGCCGAACTCGACCGTGGTGGGCCGACCCCACGTGGGCTCGTATCCGAACACCTCGCGCCCGGTCCGACTCCCCAACCGGTCGTCGAGAATCTCGATGTGGTCGAGGGTGACGAGCGCCGGGTGGGCAACCCCACAGGCGCGCGAGAGCTCGATGAGCTCTCGGCGCAGCTCGACCACATACGTGGCCAACCGGACTGACTTCGAACTGGGATCGAGGCCCCGCATCCGCCACGGCTGGTTCGACGTGACGCCGGTGGGGCAACGACCGGTGTGGCAGCGCTGGGCCTGGATGCACCCGATGGCCAGCATCGCCTCGCGTCCCACATTGATGGAATCGCAGCCCAGGGCGAAGGCCAGCAAGGCGTAGTGCGGGAGGCCGAGCCGTCCCGACCCGACGAAGACCACATCGTCGGTGAGGCCCCGCTCGGCGAAGATGCGGTACACGTGACTGAACCCGATCTTGAACGGCAACGAGACATGGTCGACGAAGGTCAATGGCCCGGCACCCGTCCCGCCCTCACCGCCGTCGATCGTGATCCAGTCGACGCCGCGCTGCCGGCTCACCATGAGGTCGGCGAGGCGAACGAAGAAGGACTCGTCGCCGACGGCCGACTTGATGCCGACCGGGAGGCCGCTGCTCTCGCCCAGTAGCTCGACGAAGTCCAGGAGCGAGTCCTCGTCGGCGAAGGCCGTGTGACCCGCGGGGCTGACGCAATCGGCGCCGAGCGGGATGCCGCGGATCCGGGAAATCTCCGGGGTGATCTTGGCCGCCGGGAGGAGTCCCCCCAGACCAGGCTTGGCCCCCTGCGAGAGTTTGATCTCGATCGCTCGGATCTGCGGGTTGGCCGCTACGACGTCGAGGAAGCGGGGAAGGGAGAACTGGCCCAAGTCATCCCGACAGCCGAAGTACGCGGTGCCGATCTGCCAGATCAGCTCGCCGCCTTCGAGGTGGTATGGGCTGATTCCCCCCTCTCCGCTGCCGTGCAAGCAGCCGGCCAGCGCGGCTCCGCGGTTGAGCGCCACGACCGCGGCCGAGCTGAGCGCGCCATAGCTCATCGAAGAGATGTTGACGACCGACGGCATGCGGAACGCGTGGGTTCGGCCCCGAGGTCCGCCGAGGACTTTGGTCACCGGGATCAACGCCTCGTCCGCGTGGCCGGTTGTGGCGTCGTCCTCGCCTTGGTTGAGG
>JBBQLA010000355.1:0-3823 GCA_038327485.1 Acidimicrobiales bacterium | reverse complement strand
GCGAACGCCAGCATCCCGTGAGGGTCGCGGTGAGCGGAGACGACCTCGACCTGGTGCTCGATGCCGAACCGATCGAGGTGGTCGATGGCCGGTTGCATGGTTGGCAGGTCCGAGGAGCTGCCCATGACCACGGCGACGGTCATGGCATCGCCGGTTCGGTCAGACCGACCGGTTCCGCCGCCGGTCCGGTGAGCTGGCGGGCGACCCCGAGGGCGGTCCGGCGCAACGCGTCGCTATCGTCGCCGCACACCGTGACGTGGCCGACCTTGCGGCCCGGCCGCGGTTCCTTGCCGTAGAGATGCACGCGGGCGCCGGGTGGGGGCAAGAGGTCGCCGGGAGCGAGACGGGCGGGCGATGTGGCGATGAGGTTCGCCATGACTGCGGCCGGGGCGATGAGCGCAGGGTCGCCCAGCGGCCAGTCGAGCACGGCGCGCAGATGGTTCTCGAACTGCGACGTGACGCAGGCATCGATCGTGTAGTGCCCGCTGTTGTGGGGGCGAGGCGCCAGCTCGTTCAAGAGCAGCTCGCCGCCCACGACGAAGTACTCCACCGCGAGCACACCGACGTAGCCGAGGGCATCGGCCAACGCGACGGCACCCTCCTGGGCTGCCGTCGCCAACTCGGGAGTCGTGGCGGCCGGAGCAGTGACGGCGACACAGATCCCCTCGCGCTGCTCGGTCCGCACCACCGGGTAACAGACATGGTCACCGCTTCGTCGCCGAGCGACCAACGTGGCGAGCTCGGCGCCGATGGCCAGAGCCGGTTCCACCAGGAGCGGACCGGTTTCGAAGTCGTACGCACTGATGAGCGCGTCGATGTCGCTCGGGCCGTGCATCCACCACACCCCCCGCCCGTCGTAGCCACCACGCGTGGCCTTCACCACGGCCGGGAACCCGATCGCTCCAACTCCCGCACGCAGATCGGACGGACCGACGGCCACCGCGTGCGGCACCACCCCGATGCCGACCGACGTGGCCAAGTCACGTTGGGTCGCCTTGTCGGAGGCGAGCGTCATGGCGCTCGCCCGTGGATGCAGATCCGTCCCCAGCTCCTCGAGGGCTCTGAGCACCTCGGGCGGCACCAGCTCGTGGTCGAAGGTGACCGCATCGCAGCCTTCGGCGAAACCGACCAGGGTCTCCAGATCGTGCCAGTCCCCCACGACCACGTCCCGCACCACGGTCGCCGCCGCATCAGACTCGCGGCGAACGAGGACGCGCACATCGATCTCGAGCGGGATCGAAGCCTCGAACAGCATCCGGGCGAGCTGACCGCCACCGATCACCCCCACGCGCGGCGCGGTCGCCCTCAACCCTCTACGTGCATCTTGTGATTCCCGAATCATCATTCGCATCTTAGGCTTCGGGTCATGACTTGACAACTCACTGGAGAAGCACGAGACGCGAAACCCACTTCGCTAGAGTGAACGCAGGATCCGACCTCGAGGAGGGTGATGTCGCTACCGGCCGGTGCCGAGGAACGCCCTTCGTGGACGTTTCTCACCAACCACGCTCACGTGCTCAACTGCATCGCCGTCGACCCCGACACCCGGCTGCGTGACGTGGCCGTCCGGGTCGGCATCACCGAGCGCGCCGCCCAACTCATCGTGGCCGACCTCGTCGAGGCCGGGTACCTGACCCGCACCCGGGTCGGTCGACGCAACCACTACCAGGTCCATCCCGACATCCCGCTGCGTCACCCGATCGAACGCGACCACGAGATCGGCGCGCTCCTCGCTGCTCTCGGAGTCATCCCGGCTCGCTGACCGCCCCGCTCGAGCGGGCCGGATGCTCCTCGAGCAGGTCGTCGATGTCGGCATCGGCGTAGCCGAGGAGGCGGAGTTGGCGCCGCGCTTCGGTCGCACGCGCGGGAGACGGCGTCGGCCGGTTGGCATCCGCGATCCACCGCTCCGACTCGGCGTCGAGCTCGAGATGAGACAGCAGATCCACCGCGGCCGCGTCGGCGAACCAGGCTTCGGCCGCGTCGGTGGCGCGTCGCCGCACGGCGGCGATGGACGCTCCGAAGGTGAGGATGCGGGGTTCCTCGACCACGAACGCGTTCCATGCGCTGCGGTCGGGCTCCGGCCGAATCACCAGGTTCAGGCGGACCGACGCGAGGGCATGTCGCCGCGCACTGGTCCTCGCCGCCGGCGACGCGTCGGCCGGTTCGGTGAGCCAGCCGCGACCCAGGCGAGCCTCGAGGCTCCACTCGATGGCCCGGGCCGACCACGGCGAGAGCTCCTGCGAATGGAGGGGAACCACGATGCGGTCACCCTGGCGCTCGTAGAGCGCGTGGTCACCAGTGTCCCGGACCGCCCGATACCCGTGCGTGGCCAGGCGCTGCTCGACCCGATCTCTCGTCACCGGCATCGGGATCATGCGAAGTACTCCGGGCGGCCGACGTAGCAGTCCGACACGAACATGACCCCCGGGCGTTCGGACAGCAGGGTGCGCACACCGACGATGAGCGCCTCGGCTCTCTCGACCGGGGCGACGGCGAGCAACAGCGCCTGGGAGTCCTGCTCGTTGAACAGCAGCGATCCTTGGTGATAGCCGGCGTGACCGAGGCCGGCGACTCCCGACACCATGGTGAAGCCACCCACCCCGGACGCCTGCATCAGGTCGCGCACGAGCGCCACGTCGTCGCCGTTCACCACGACCTCGATTCGAACCATCGGGGCCAGATCGTCTCTGTAGGTCATCTTCGTGCTCCTTCGTCGTATTCGGTCCATCCTTCGACGGTCCAGGTCGCCCACTCGTCGTCGGGGCCGGCGCGGGCCACCAGGGTGATCCACTCCCCTGCGACCAGGTCCCGAACCGACGGGTTGCGGTCGATGATTGCCGCCACCCGCTCGAGCGGAGCCTGCACGACCGCGAGCAGTCGGAGCGGCTCGTGCACGAGCCGGTCGCCGACCGCGATCGACTGACGAGGGAGGCCGAGTTGCAAGTCACCCGTTCGACCGGCAAGGACGCCGACCGTGCCAATGGCGTTGTGAACCGTCTTGGTCCCCGATCCGAACACGTCAGGGTCGGTCGAGGAGAAGTAGTACTGGCAGTTGATCCACTGCGCCACCACCAGCGGAGCGGTGAGGATCGTCTCCAGGGCCAAGCCGTCGTGGTCGAGGGCGACGTCGTAGGAGTGCAGGAACACCCGACGCTGGAGGTCCAGCCCGAGGGTCATCGAGCGAGGGCCTACGATGAAGGCCGCGTTGCCGGCCAGGCCCCACTCCGGAAAGGTCTCGGCCCAGTCGTTCGCCCGCTCCGCCACGTGGCGCCGGGCGTGACGCCCGTGGCGCGGCGTCGGAGCACCGGGTAGGTCGGCGCATCGTTCGGCCGCGTGATGCCCACCGGCGGCGTCGAGGTCGGCCTGCAGCCGGTCGACCCGCTCGCGGTGCGTCGGCGGTATCGATCCGGGATCGAGGATCGTCTCGGTGTCCGAGGTGGTGTCGTGCTCGGCGGCGAGGAAGTGGGTTCCGGGAGGGATCTCGATCGCACCCACGCCGTCGCGGAGGGCTTCACGGACATCGGCCTCGTTGAGGATGGCGGCGAGCACCCGGGCGTTGGGCCCGCCGGTGTGGCCCCCGCACGCACCGCACCGCAGCGCGGCCTCATAGGGGTTGGCCGCGGTCGTGCTCGTGTGGCCGCACAACACCACCAGGGGGGCGAAGTGACCGAGCCCCATGGTGGTCAAGGCCGTCCGGGCGGTGAGGACCTGATCGGCCAGCGGCATGCCGCTCAGGTCGACG
Source organism: Acidimicrobiales bacterium (assembly GCA_038327485.1). Classification (GTDB taxonomy): domain Bacteria; phylum Actinomycetota; class Acidimicrobiia; order Acidimicrobiales; family Microtrichaceae; genus JBBQLA01. The sequence continues at coordinate 81 of JBBQLA010000355.1, read as the reverse complement.
GCCGTCGTGGGCTGGGCGACGGCGCGCCGGTTCACCCATCGAGCGGCCCGGGCCCATCGCGTCGGTGCCACCGTCCGCACT
>JBBQLA010000354.1:0-3840 GCA_038327485.1 Acidimicrobiales bacterium | reverse complement strand
CGACGGCCTCGATGGCGGGGATGGTGTTCGACAGGATCGTCGAGGCCACCAGCACCGCCAGGATCATCGCCACTTCGACGAGCACCGATCGGCGGAGGAAGCGACGGGTCTCTCGCTCGAGGACTTCCGGCTCGACGGCCTCTGCGTCGAGGTCGGCGTCGGCTCCCCCACTCGACCCGCCGCCAGGTGTCAGCACCGCGGCGCCGACCGCCTGGAACACCGGTGCACCCGAGTCGGCCCAGACGTGGGTCAAACGTCGACTGACCCACGCCACCGAGACGACGACCGCCACGATCCCGACCTTCACGATGAGCGTCGTGCCATAGGACGTCGATGTGAGGGCCGAGGGCGACCCGACCTGCCGGATGGCCTCGATCGAGCCCGTGATCACCAGCGCCAGCACCGACACCACTGCCGACCCGGAGAACCTCCGGGTCGCTGCCACCGCGTCGCTCACCCCGACCTCTGAGCCCGGACCCGAGCGACGCAGCATCGCCGCCAGAGCCACCAATCCGCCCAGCCAGATCGACATGGCCAGCAGGTGGACCACATCGGCGAGGTACGCGACAGGGATCCACCGTCCGGTCAGCCCGTGATTGGCGGCCGCGAGCGAGGCGATCACCCACGCCGCTCCGATGGCGGTGATCGCGATGTTCAGCTGCGACCGAGCCACGAAGAGCGCCCGAAGACCCATCACCAGCACGGCCGCACCGAGGACTCGCGCCAGCGCGGCGTGACCGAACCGTGTGCCGGCAACGTCAGCCCACAGGTTCGGCGAGAACACCGAACCGATGCCCTCACCAGCTCCATACGCGCCCTGCGCCCCGATCGATGTCAGGCTGGCGACACCGATGAGTACCGAGGAAACGGTGAGTCGCCGGCGAGTCCGAGTCGATGACCAGCCGGACCGGAAGCACCAACCCAAGAAGATGAGCCCACCCACCGCGACCGAGGTGGCCAGGTAGGTGATCCAGCGAGTGGCCGCCAGCGCGACCCCCACGGTGGGCGAGCCGGTTTCGTCGACCAATCGTGCCACGAGGCTTCGGGTGTCGGAGCCCGCCGCGGCGGTGCCCACGGCGAAGGTGAAGGCACCGTTGACCGGGTGGCTGTCAGCCGACACCACTCGCCACGACACCACGTAGGAGCCGTCGCTGATCGTCGGCAGCGCTACCACGACCTGCTCGGATCGGCCGTGATCGTAGGTGGCGGCCGGCAGTTCGATCTGGCGGCCGCGCGAGTCGAACAGCCGGATGGCGCCGAGCTGAATCTCGACCGATTCGTTGAAGGTGAGCTTGATCTCCTTGGGCGACTTCGCCACCGTGCCACCTGCGCTGGGCGCTGTCTCGAGGAGCACCGAGTGCGCCGATGCCACTCCCCCGCCGATCAGCAGACCGACCACGACAACAACCACCGCCGCGACGACGCGGCCCAGCCTGCTTCTCACGTTCGACAGTGTGGTCGATGGCAGCCACCAGCTGCGGTCAGAGGAGCTCAGCTGTTGCCCAGCGCCCCGGACGCATGCAACGAAGCGATGCGCTCGTCGTCGTACCCCAACACCTCGGCCAAGATCTCGTCGGTCTGCTCCCCGGCGGTGGGCGCCAGACTCGGGGCCGGGAGCTCCTCGCCGATCAACTTGATCGGCGTCGGCAGCATGTCGATGCCGTGCTGCTCGTGGGGCAACCAGGGGAAGCGATCCTGGAACTGCGGGTCATCGGCGATGGTCTTCGGTGTGTTCACCGGACCGATGGCGGTGTTGTGCTCGTCGCCGAACGCCAGCCATTCCGCAGCGGTCTTCGTCAGGAACACGTCGCGAAGCTCGGCCTGCAATTCGCGGTTGCCGCGAGCGTGATCGCCGTACTGATTCCCGGGCCACTTCTCGAACAGGTCCATTCGGCCGGTGCCCTCGCAGAAGTTCTTCCAGAACTCCTGCTCCGATGCCATGAACAGGACGTGGCGATCATCTGCGGTCACGTAGAACTGGTACCGGACACCCTCGCGCATGCCGGCGGTGCCCGGCGCGCGACGTTCGTAGTTGTCGCTCTTGTTGCCGGTCACCTCGCTCTCGGGACGTTCGTAGGCCTTCCACGTCTCGGATCGCAGCCAGTCCATCGATGCCGCGGCATCGGTCTGCGCGACCTCGAGTTGGCAACCGATGCCGGTCGCCCGGGCCCGGGTGATCCCGGCCAACACACCCAGCGCACCGAAGAGCGGGCCGGCGTGGATGCCGACCGACGGATGCTCGGGGATGTAGCAGAACCCCTCGTCGTCGGTCTCGGGGCCAACGAGGCCGGCCCAGGTGTCGTAGGTGATGCCGTGGCTCGGCATGGTCTTGTAGGGGCCGGTCATGCCGTACCCGGAGATGGTGCAGAACACGATCTTGGGGTTGATGGCCTTGAGGTCCTCGTAGCCGAGGCCGCGCTTGGCCAGCCCGCCCGGGCGCATGGCCTCGATGACCGCGTCAGCGTCACGAACCAGCTCACGGAACACGTCCGCGCCCTCCTCGGTGCGCAGGTCGAGGGTGATCGATCGCTTGCCCCGACTGATGTGCCAGTGCATCAGCGACGTGCCGTTCACGATCGGCCAGGTCATCTGGCGGATCTAGTCGCCCTGCGGTGGCTCGACTTTGATGACCTCGGCTCCGAGGTCGGCCAACGAAGTGGTGATGGCTCCCGGACCGAGCATGGAGCACTCGATGATGCGGACGCCGGCGAGCGGCGGCGGGGGCGTGGTCATGTCGGACTCCACATGTTCGAACGGTTCAGTTTCTGACGGACCGTCAGAAACTACATCGGCACCTCTGAGAGAGGCGACCCGCCGCCTCGGCACGGGGCGACCCGCTACGTTCGGGCCTCGAAACCCGGGGAGGGACCACCATGGTCGACGTCAAGCGAGAGCACACCTTCGATGCACCCATCGAGCAGGTCTGGAAGATGTTTCACGACCCCGCCAGCCACGCCGCCAAGTTCACCAACATGGGCCACCGTGACCTCGAGGTGATCGACACCGACCTGAGCGACGACGCGCTGACCATCACCATCTCTCGCCTCGTCGACACCGACCTGCCCGGGTTCGCCAAGAAGGTTCTCAAGCCGACCAATACGGTGGTCTCGGTGGACACCTGGAAGGACAACGGTGACGGAACCTACGGCGGTACGTTCTCGGCCGACACCAAGGGCGCGCCGATCAAGGTGGCCGGCTCCACCCGACTCACCGCGGACGGCAAGAAGAAGACCCACTACGTGGTCACCACCTCGATCAACGTGAAGATTCCGCTGATCGGCGGCAAGATCGCCGACTTCTCCAAGGGCATCATCGACAAGCAGATGGACGACGAGTTCCGTCTCGGCGACGCATGGTTGGCCAGCCACTGACGTCGAGGAGACCATTGCGTGACCGATATGGTCAGCCCTTGAACGAGGGGGTGGCTCAGATGGGTCGAGCACGTGGCGGACGACGAACAACGTTGGTGGCGGCAGTGGGCGTGGTGGCCGCGCTGACGCTGGCGGCGGGTGCGTGCACCGACGACAACACCGCCACCGACACCGTGACCACCACCACCTCGCCAACCGCAGCGTTGCGTTTGAACGACCTGCAGTACGTGGGTTCGCACAACAGCTACCACATCGCCCCCGAGCCTCGGCTGCTCGACAAGATCAAGGCGATCGCCAAGACGGTGCCCGACGTGACCAAGGGGTTGGGCGACCCCGCGAGCCTCGACTACACCCACGCCCCGCTGGAGACGCAGCTCGACCGGGGCATCCGGACCTTCGAGCTCGACATCTATGCCGACCCGGTCGGCGGGACCTTTGCGACCCCGAAGGGTCCGGGCATCCTCGGCGT
>JBBQLA010000353.1:0-3856 GCA_038327485.1 Acidimicrobiales bacterium | reverse complement strand
CCCTTCGACGCCGCGAAGCTCAAGGCGCTCTATCCCGACCACGCCACGTTCGTGTCGAAGTGGAACGCCGCGGTCGACTCAGCGGTGACCAACGGCGCGGTACTCGCCGCCGACGCCGATCACCTCAAGGCGGCGGCGGCGTCGTCGTCGACGATCGGTTCGTAGCCGAAAAGGCCAGCGCACCCTGAGCGGCTGCGACCGCGGTGCTGAACGTGGCCTGCAGTAGGTAGCCACCGGTGGTGGCTTCCCAGTCCAACATCTCTCCCGCCACGAACGTGCCGGGTCGATCGGTCAGCATGAAGTCGTCGTTCACCTGGTCGAACATCACACCCCCGGCGGTCGAGATCGCCCGGTCGATCGACTGGGCCGCACTCACGGGAATCGGCACCGCCTTGATCATCTTGGCAAGTCGTTCGCTGTCGTTCGACAGTGGCCCGTTCGACACCTCGGCCAACAGCGCGGCGGCAACCGCCGACAACCCGGCGCCCCGTCGGAGACGGGTCGACACCGAGTCCGACGACCGACGCGCCGACATTCGCCGCGCCAACGCCACCTCGGTCAGGTCGGGTTGCAGGTCGACGGTGAGCGCCGCTCCAGCACCGTCGGCGTCGGCGTCGCGGCCGGCGTCGATCGCATCGCGCAGCGGTGAGGCGATGCCGTAGATGGCACCGCCCTCGATGCCGGTCGAGGTGATCATCGCTTCGCCCCGAACCGTCACGGCGCCGACCGTGGCGGCGATGTTCTTGAGAGGAACACCTCCGAACCGTCTGCCGAACGACACGCTCCAGTCGACGACGAACCCGCAGTTGGCCGGCCGCAAGGGAGCGACGTCGATGTGCGCGGCGGTCAAGGCCTCGACCCAACCGCCGTCGGAACCGGTGCGAGGCCAACTCGCCCCACCCATCGCCAACACCGTGACCTCCGGGCGCACGACACGGATCTCACCAGTGGTTTCGTGACGGAAGGTCAACGCGGCGTCGTCGGTCCATCCGGTCCACGCGGTGCGGACCTGGATGTCGACGCCGAGCTCGCCCAGCCGAGCGAGCCACGCTCGAAGCAGAGGCGTGGCCCGAAATCCCGACGGGAAGACCCGGCCGCTCGAGCCCACGAACGTCTCTTGGCCCAACCCCGCGCTCCATGCTCTGAGCTCGGCCGGTCCGAACGCCTCGATGGCTCCGGTCAATCGAGCACGGGCCGGGCCGTAACGATCGAGGAACTCGGTCATCGACTCGGTGTGGGTGAGGTTGAGGCCACCCCGACCGGCGAGCAGGAATTTGCGGCCGACCGACGGCGCCCGGTCGAACACGGTGACCGCGGCGCCGCTGGTGGCGAGTACCTCCGCCGCCATGAGCCCGGCCGGCCCGCCGCCGACGACTGCGATCACAGCAGCAGCTTCGCGGTGCTCTCGAGCGTCTCGTTGACCTCGACCAGCGTCATGCGTCCGTTGGTCCACTCGACCAGACAGTGGTACCAGACCGCGCCGACCACGGTCAGGATCCGGTCACGTCGATCCGGCTCGATGTCGGCGATCGCCTCTCCCAACGCGCCGAACACGACGGGGCCCATCTGGGCGTAGCACTCGCTGGCGTTGGGATCAGCGGAGTTGGCGACCAGCACCAACAAGCGGGCGAACGCAGGCTGGCGCTGGTATGCCCGCAAGGCGTGGCGCAGCACGATCATCAGCCGCTCGGCCGGTGGACCGGTCGGCGCCGGTCGGCGACCGGCCCGTTGGCCCAACTCGCCGGCCCACGCCAGCAGCGCCGCGGCAATCAGGTGGTCCTTGGACGAGAAGTAGCGGTACACGGTGCCGAGGGCCACGTCGGCCCGATCGGCGATGTCCTTCATCGACGTGTCCTCATCGAGCCCGTCGCCGACCAGATCAACGACAGCTGCGAGCAGTCGGGCTCGACGAGCCAGTTGGTTCGGCGTCATCGACGACGGTGACTGCGGCGTCGAGGAGGTCGGGTCCGACATCTCTCCAGAGCTCATTTCTGAAATGCTATTCTAGATTTCATCAGCCCACCGGGAGGCGCGTCATGACGCACGATCCGTACACCATCATCTCGGCCGACTGCCACGCCGGCGGCAGCCACGAGATGTACCGCGAGTTCCTCGACCCCAAGTACCGCGACGACTTCGACGCCTGGCGCGACCGGTACAAGAACCCCTTCCGCGATCTGCAGGACGGCGGCCGCATCCGCAACTGGGACGACGACAAGCGCAACGGCGACCTCGAGGGCGACGGCATCGTGGCCGAGGTGGTGTTCCCCAACACCGTGCCACCTTTCTTCCCCAACTTCGTGCTGTTCGCCCGCCCGCCGCGGCCCGAGGAGTTCGAGCACCGCCTCGCCGGTATCCGCGCCCACAACCGTTGGATGGCCGACTGGTGCGCCCGCTTCCCCGAGCGCCGCGCCGGCATCGGCCAGATCTTCCTCAATGATGTCGACGAAGCCCTCGCCGACATCGAGTTCATCGCCGCCAACGGCCTGCGTGGTGGCGTGCTGATCGGCTCGGTGCCCCCCGACGTCGACTACGTGAAGCCGTTGTACGACCCCATCTATGACCCCATCTGGCAGGCCTGCGCCGAACTGGGTCTGCCGGTGAATTCCCACGGCGGAACCGGCCTGCCCGACTACGGGAAGTATCCCGCCTCCGCGCTGCTGTTCATCACCGAGGTGATGTTCTACTCCCAGCGACCCTTCGCTCAGCTGATGTTCTCCGGGGTGTTCGAGCGCTTCCCGAACCTCAAGTTCGTGATGACCGAGATGGGGTGTTCGTGGCTGCCACCGCTGCTCGACCAGTACGACCACGTGCTCAAGCAGATCCGCGAGACCGGCCGCATGGGCGAAATGCGCTATTCCGAGGAACACATCCTGCCTCGCTCGGCGACGGAGTACTTCCGGCAGAACTGTTGGGTCGGCGTGAGCCAACCGTCGAAGGCCGACGCCGAGGCCCGCGACGCCATCGGCCACGACAGGTTCATGTGGGGCAGCGACTACCCACACAACGAAGGCACCCATCCGTTCACCCGTGAGCACCTCCGCCAACGCTTCAGCGATGTCCCCGAGGACGAACTGCGCCAGGTGTTGGGCGGCAACGCAGCCGAGCTCTACGGCTTCGACCTCGACGCGCTGGCGCCGCTGGCCAGCAAGGTCGGACCGACGGTGGAGGAGCTGGCCGAACCACTGTTGGTGATCCCCGAGGGAGCCAACGAAGCACTACTTCGGTGAGCGTCGAGAGATCGATCGACCAACTGCTCGACCAGGCGCGAGCCGACGTCGACTCGGGGTGGCTCCCGGCGTGTCAGATCGCTGTGGCTCGACACGGTGAGCTGACGGCGTTCGAGACCTACGGCGACGCCACCAATGACACCCGGTTCCTGGCCTTCTCGTGCACGAAGCCGATCGTGGCGTCGGCGGTGTGGCTGCTCATCGGCGACGGCCTGCTCGACGTGTCGTTGCCGGTGGAGCACTACGTGCCCGAGTTCGCCGCCAACGGCAAGGATCGCGTCACCGTCGAGCAGGTCATGCTGCACACCGGCGGGTTCCCTTCGGCCCGCATGCGGCCGACCGACGGCGCCGATCCGGCCAGGCGACTCGACGCGATCAGTGGGTGGACGCTCGAGTGGGAGCCGGGCAGCCGGTTCGAGTACCACGCCGAGTCGGGGCACTGGGTGCTGGCGGAACTGATCGAACGCTTGACCGGCGCCGACTTCCGCGACGTCATCGCGGATCGTGTGTGCGCGGCGCTGGGTCTGCCCCGCCTGCTCGGCCTGCCGATCGACCAGCAGCTCGACATCGCCCCGCTGACCACCGTCGGCGCCGCGGCCGGAACATCGCCCCCCGAGATGGCCGTT
>JBBQLA010000352.1:0-3870 GCA_038327485.1 Acidimicrobiales bacterium | reverse complement strand
AGCAGCCTTCATGGCGAAGGTGTTCACCAGCAAACAATCGAAACAGGCGGCCGATGCCGGCCGCAGAATTGGGTCGGCCCCGAAAAACGAACTCCATGATCGGATCATCGGCGAAGGCTCGCCCCAGGATTCGCTCGGCAGCGTCGAGGTCGGCGGCGGTCAGTGGGCGGAGCGGCGGGACGGTCACTGCCTGAGTGTGCCATCCGGCGAACCGAGTGCCCGGCACTAGCGTTGTGACGTGCGCCTCGTGATCGCCAGATGCTCCGTCGACTATTCGGGAAGGCTCAGCGCACATCTTCCAATGGCTACCCGGCTGCTGATGGTGAAGGCAGACGGGTGCGTGGCCATTCACGCCGACGGCGGGGCCTACAAGCCGCTGAATTGGATGAACGCTCCGAACCGGCTGTCGGAGGGCGACGGCGAGTGGGTCGTCACCAACCCCAAGGGGGAGACGTTGACGATCACCCTGGAGGAGGTCCTCCATGATTCGGCTCACGAGCTCGGTGTCGATCCGGGATTGCAGAAGGATGGCGTCGAGGCGCACCTGCAGGTGCTGCTGGCGGCCAATCCGACCACGATCGCCGAGGGCCTGACGTTGGTTCGCCGGGAGTATCCGACCGACATCGGGCCGGTCGACCTGTTGTGTCGCGACGCCAATGGCCAAGCCGTGGCCATCGAGGTCAAGCGCCGGGGTGAGATTGACGGCGTCGAACAACTGGCGCGGTACCTCGAGCGACTCGAGGCCGATCCGAACCTTCGCGGCATTCGCGGCATCTACGTGGCCCAGGTGATCAAGCCGCAGGCCAAGGTGCTGGCGGCGAGTCGCGGCATCGACTGCGTGGAGGTCGACTACGACGAACTCCGCGGCATCGAATCCGACGTCCTCCGCCTGTTCTGACTTGTGTATCGACGCTGGCAGGGCCGTCAGTGCCGGAACGCGCACACCTTCCAGCTGCCGTTCTCTCGCTGCAGGCTGATCTCCCACTCGGTCGGGCTCGCGTCGCTGGGACCTTGCACGTCGAAAGAGGCGGTTGCGCCGCCCCCGACGATGATCGACGACTTGAATCCGCCATTCGGGGTGCTGGTTCCCTGCACCGAGGCGTCGGGTGCGACCACGAGTTTGTGGTCGGCCAGATCCGGACCGCTGTCGGCCTCGACTTCGGCGCGAAGTTTGGAGCAGAGCCCACCTTGAGTCCCCGCTGATTTCAATTGGGCGCCCGTCGCCAAGTGGATGAAGGCATCCTGAGGGCTCTCCGTGTGCAGGGCCACGGGAGTTCGACCCTGATCCTGGGAGCGAACTGACGAGCGACATCGACCACCAACCGTGTCGCTACTTCGAACCAAGGCCACGTCAAGCCCGTCCCACGGCAGCAACGAAGAACCCCGACAATTGACTTGTAAATCGAACATACGTTCGATATACTGACATCATGACGGCGGGACTGATCAGACCGGAGGTGATGGAGACGTTGCGGCTCCGTCACGCCCTGGATGAGCGTATCGGTGTGCTCGCTGCGCAGATCCACGCATTGGAAGCAGAGCTGGTGACTGTCCTCGCCGACCATGACACCGCTGGCGGATGGCAGGGAGGCGGATTTCGATCACACGGCCAATTCATCTCGGTTCGCACCAAGTTCACCACCAGTGACTCGCAACGGTTCGCGTCGCTCGCCGCTCGGGTCGACTCGGTGCCATCACTGATGGCCGACGCCCGTAACGGCCGAGTCTCGATCGGACTGGTCGCCGCAGCCGCCCGGGTCACCACCAGCGACAATGAAGCACGAGTCGCTGAGATCGTACGGTGCTGCACCCCCGCCCAGGCATCACGAGTGCTCGCCTCCTACCGCAACCTGCGCCCACACCCCGAGCGTCCCGACACCGACCCGGGGCCGGCTGATGATCCAGTCGAAACTCGACGTGACCTGTGGTGGAGAGACTGGATCGACGATCACGGCCGCCACCGCGTCGACGCCGCCCTCGACCCGATCACCGGCGCGTTACTGAAACAAGCACGCGAAGCCACTCGCGTCGCCGCACAGAACGAGACAACCAACAGCGACACCGGGACTGACGCTGGCGAGAAGCCGCGACGGTTGACCGCCGATGAGATCACCGCCGCACTGGCATCGGTCGCCCTGGAAACAGCGCACAACGCGGGCATCTCCGACCGAGGCGGCGAACGCTTCGCCGTGCAGATCAGCTGCGACCTCGCCACCCTCGCCCACACGCTCGGCCTCGACTTCGACAACACACTCCCGGTCCGTCTCGGGTCCCGCGCCTACCTCTGCTCCACAGGACAAGACCTCACCGACCATGAGCTGGCCCGCATCGCTTGTGACGCCGATCTCCAACTCCTGATCGAACACGACGGCGCCCCACTCTGGCTCGGCACCACCAAACGCCTGTTCAACCGTCACCAACGCCGTGCCCTCCGACACCGATCAGGCGGCGCCGGAGGCTGCGAATACCCCGGATGCACCCAATCCCGATGGGTCGAAGCACACCACATCGAAGAAGCAGGCACCCACGGGCCGACCGACCTCAACAACGGTGTGCTCCTCTGTTCGTTCCATCACCACGAACTCCACCGCCGGCACTGGACCATCACCACCAACGGCACACAACTCACCTTCCACGACGGCAAGAAATGCCTCGGGTCCAGCGGACCCCCAGGCCCGCATCCTGGCCCGCCGCCCCAACTCACCGTCCTCCCCCACATCGAGAGACCACCCGAAGCGCCACCACACATCGGACCGCACACACCCAGATCCGACACCGGTGGCGAACGCCTCACCCCCTACGCCCTCGACGTCTTCCTCTCCTACCTCCTCGCCGCATGACGGCCATCGTCGCGTGACCAGCAGCGAGGCGAGGGCACTCAGCGGCGATCGGCACCGTTCATGTCGGCGGGCGATCGAGCCTCCGCCAGGAGGTGGGACACGATCTCGCCCACGGCACGAGGATCGGTGACCGGCTTGGCTTTCGGCCCACGATGCCATCCCTCAGCGATGGCCAACACGTGGCCCGACGCCTCGAACACCCGACCGGTCACTCCGACTGATTCCGTCGACGCCAACCAGGTGACGATCGGGGCGATCCATTTCGGCGACATGGCGTCGGCCACCGCAGGATTCTCGCCCATGGCGAGGTCCTCGGTTAGCCGAGTGAGCGCCGCTGGGGCGATGGCGTTGACCATCACTCCGTAGCGCTCCAGCTCGAGGCTGGCGATGAAGCTGAACCCGGCGATGCCGGACTTGGCAGCGCCGTAGTTGGTCTGGCCGGCATTGCCGTAGATGCCCGACACTGAGGTGGTGTTGATGATGCGGGCATCGTTCGACTCGCCGGCCTTGGCCCGAGCCCGCCAATAGACAGCGGCGTGGTGGGCCGGCGCGAAGGTGCCCTTGAGGTGCACGTTGATCACGTCGTCCCATTCGGCCTCGGTCATGTTGGTGAGCATGCGGTCCCGCAGGATCCCGGCATTGTTGACCAGCACGTCCAGGCCACCGAACTCGCTCAACGCCGAGTTGATCAAACGCTCCGCGCCGGCGAAGTCGGCCACGTTCTCGCCGTTGGCCATCGCGGTGCCTCCGGCTGTGACGATCTCGGCCACCACGTCGTGCGCGGGCCCGAGATCCACCCCGGTCCCGTCACGCGCCCCACCGAGGTCATTGACGACGACCTTTGCCCCCTCCGCGGCCAGCATCAGCGCATACTCGCGGCCGATCCCCCGCCCCGCGCCAGTCACGATGCACACGCGTCCTTGACACAGCCCCGACATTGCAGTCCCCCTTGGATCACCGAGTGCCACAGCACGACCCCGCGATTGGAGCAGACTATCGGCCATGTCTCGTGGCCGGATAGCTCTTCTCG
>JBBQLA010000351.1:0-3872 GCA_038327485.1 Acidimicrobiales bacterium | reverse complement strand
GTGCTGGTGGTGGTCGTCGGTGACTCGGTTGTTGTCGTCGTGCTGGTGGTGGTCGTCGGTGACTCGGTTGTTGTCGTCGTGCTGGTGGTGGTCGTCGGTGACTCGGTTGTCGTCGTCGTGCTGGCGGTGGGCTCGGTGGTCGTTGTGGTGGAGGTTGGCTCGATGGTGGTTGCCGTCGGATCCTCGGTGATGGTGGCGGCGATTGATGCATCGATCGCAAGGTCGCTCGAGATGTCGGACGTCGATGCCTCGGGTGTCGACACCGGGGGGCGGGGCAACGGGGCGATCGTCACGGGGCGGTGTTGGAGGACTGCGACCCATTCCGCCACGGTCATGAATGGGGTCCAGCGACCATCCCGGCAGAGCAGGACGTACTGGCCGTCGGTCCCGGTGCGGTCACCGTGCTGGCTGTCGCACGCGGACCACATCTCGACGCCGGTGTGACATGACGTCAACACCAGAACCGACACCAGGAGCGCGGCGATCCGCAGCTTGCGCATCCCTCTCGGTCGGTCCGGATCCCATCGATGTGAGTCCCCGGCGCGTCGCCCAGTCTTCGGATCAGATCAGTAGTCGCCTTTGATCACGAAGTACGAACCGCGGATGGTTCCAGCCAGCTTCGACTTCTGCCTGGCGAACTTGAAACGCGAGGCGAGCTCATCAGGGATCTCCATCCCGTCCGAGAGCTTGAAGCCGACTGCCCGTTTCCCTCCGTCGTCCACCGTGTACATCACGTTGATCGCGAGTCCGTTCTCGTAGAAGACGTAGGAGAAGCGAATGTTCTCGACCTGAAATGTGGTGGCCTCGAGCGGGGGAGACGAGATGACGATGTCGCGCTCCTCCTCGAGGACGCGATGCACGAACTCGATGATCTCGGTCGCCTCGTTGGCCGGCTCAACGACGAAGACGTGGTCGTACTTGTTCTTGAAGTAGCGAGCCTCGTTCGCGCGGAGTCCAGCGAGGGCGTCGACGACCGGCGATGACTCCAGGCCCACGGTCGACACGGAGGTGAAATCCACTTCGTATGAGATGACGTACTCCTCCACTGGTCCATTCGGACGGCCGACGCTATCGCCCCGGCTCGATCACGGACTGGCGAACCGCGAGGTCACAAGTAGGCCCGACCATCGAGGGGCCGCAGATGTAGGTCGATACTGCGTCCCGAGATCGAACTCGTCACCACTCGGATGAGCAACGGCCGGTCCCCCGGTGCCCACGGCTCGACGAGAATCCGGTCTGCATCCGCGACGTCCACCAGCTCTCCCACCCCGTGTACCAGGACCGACCATCCAGTTCGGTGGAAGTAGTCGAACCGGTCGACCTGAAAGCTGATCCGCTCGCCGATGAGGTGCGAGATCGAGTCGTTCCAGTCAGTGCGGAACACCGGGTCTGCCCCGTCGAGCAGGAAGTTCACGGGCACGACCACGGGCGCGCCGCCCGGGACGGCGCTGGCGACGCGGCCGATCGGTTCCGTGGCCATCAACGCGAGGCACTCGTCGCGATCGAGTTCGACCAACTCACGTTCGGCTCGGGGTTCCTCGGAACTCATCGGTTCATCATCCACCTCCGACGATGGAGTCACCAGGGCCAGAGGTCCCGATCGGCGCCTCATGACCTTCGGCCCTTTCGCAGCGCCGCGGCTGGGGTCAGCATGGACATCATGGAACAGACCGATTCACTGCCCGAACGGATCGTGGTCGGCGTCGACGGCTCCGATCACTCGATCGCAGCGCTCCGCTGGGCGGCCGAGGAAGCGGTGCTCCGTCACGCGACGCTGCTGATCGTGAGCGCCTGGCACATGCCTGTCGTGGCCTACCCGGCCGGCCCGACGGGGATCTTCCTCGACCCCGGGCCGTTCGAGACCGAGGCGAAGCGGTTGGTCGACGACGCCGTGGCTCAGCTCCGCGTGGATCTGGGCGATCGAGCCCTGACCGTCGAGACCACCGTGGTGTACGAGTCCGCGGCCACCGCCATCCTCGAGCGGAGCGAACACGCATCGCTGGTCGTGATTGGCAGCCGGGGCCGCGGCGGGTTCGCGAGTCTGGTGCTCGGCTCGGTCGCTGTGGCCTGCATCCACCATTGTCGAGTTCCCGTCGTCGTCGTCCACGACGCCGGCCACTTGCCTGGCCGAGGCGATGTTGTGGTCGGAATCGACGACTCTTCCGGAGCGCGCGCCGCGCTGCGATGGGCTGCTATCGAGGCCGTACGCGTCGGGCAACGTCTCGTGGTGGTGCACGGCATGGAGTTGCCCGACACGATGCCACAGGGCGCTGCGGGATACGGCCCGCTGTTGGAGGACAGCTTCAAGGAGGTCGGCGAGCGTCTTCTCGAGGTGACCGCGATGAAGGAGTTGGCCGATCTCGCCGAGCGCCCGGAGATCGAGACCCGCGCCGTTGCCCTCGACGCGGTTGAGGCCCTCCTGGTCGAGGCCGAAAACGCCGGGCTCCTGGTGGTCGGGTCACGCGGCCGCGGCGGTTTCGCCGGCCTGTTGCTCGGCTCGGTCAGCCAGCAGTGCGTGCACCACGCGAGGTGCCCGGTCGTGGTGGTGCCGGAGCAGTCTTCGTGAGGATTTTGGTCGCACTCGGCGGGAACGCCTTGCTACGACGCGGTGAGCGGGCTGACGCCGACATTCAGGTGCACCACGTGGCCCGCGCCGCGCCCGCTCTGGCTCAGGTCGCCGGCGATCACGAGCTCGTCATCACGCACGGCAACGGACCTCAGGTCGGTCTGCTCGCGCTGGAGAGCGCAAACGATCGCACGCTCAGCCGTCCGTACCCACTCGATGCGCTGGTCGCGGAGACTCAGGGACTGATCGGGTACTGGCTGCAGCAGTCGATCAGGAACGCGGGTCTCGCACGTCCGATCGTGAGCGTCGTCTCGCAGACCGTGGTCGATGCGGGCGATCCAGCGTTCGTCGCGCCCACCAAGTTCGTGGGAGCGACCTATTCCGAGGCCGAAGCCCACGGCCTCGCGGAGACGAGGGGGTGGCAGGTCCGCCGCGACGGTGAGGCCTGGCGACGTGTCGTGCCCAGCCCGATTCCCTCCAGCGTGGTCGAGACTCCCGTGATCGAAATGTTGCTCGGCGCCGGGGTGACCGTCATCTGCGCCGGGGGAGGAGGAGCCCCGGTCATCGAGTCGGGTCATGGCCTCAGCGGTGTTGAGGCGGTCGTCGACAAGGACCACGTGGCCGCGATGTTGGCGCTCGACCTGAATGCCGACCTGCTCGTGCTCTTGACCGATGTCGCAGCGGTCGTGGCGGACTTCGGCACGCCTCGTGCCCGTCCGCTCGGACCGGTCACGATCGCAGACCTCGACGGTCAGTCCTTCGCAGCTGGGTCGATGGGGCCGAAGGTCGAGGCCGCCTGCCGATTCGCCCGGCTCAGCGGCAAGATCGCGTGTATCGGTGCGCTTGACGACCTGTCGGCCGTCATTGCGGGACGTTCCGGGACGCGTATCTCGGCGGGTGGCTGACCCCAATTCGTCGCGTCGTCGCGTCGTCGGGTCGTGACTTTCGGCCCTGGGGGGCGGTCATCGATTTTCGTACGATCGATCGAACAGACCCGCCGGCACAGGCCGGCGATGAGAGGAACACATGGCCACCACCAAGGCATCGACCAAGAACTCCCCGAAGCCGGCGACCGCCGCGACCAAGGGCAAGCAGCCAGCTGACGTGATCGGCAATGCCGCCCGCGCCCTTGAGCATGACGTCGCCGCAGCAGTTCGGGCCGAGCTGAAGAACCTGCGCCGCACCTTCGAGCGGATCCAACGCGATCTGCGCACGGCGCTCGACCAGGTCGAAAAGGCTCTCAACCCCAAGAAGACAGCGAAGAAGGCACCCGCCAAGAAGGCTCCCGCGAAGAAGGCTGCGGCCA
>JBBQLA010000350.1:0-3875 GCA_038327485.1 Acidimicrobiales bacterium | reverse complement strand
AGGCCTTCGGTGGCGAACTCCTTCAACGCATCGATGCGTTGATCCGCAGTGTTGCGGTCATCGAACGACTGCCCGTCGGCCACGGCTCTGCGGTCGACCTGCCGCAGGTCGGAGAGCAGAATTCCGGTGTCCTCGATCCTGGTCGGGTGGAACCACAGCAACCCTCCCTGCTGGCCCTGGTAAAGCACCAGCTGACCCCGCTCGGCGACGAGGAAATATCCCGACCGTGCCGTCCACGCGATTGCGACGAAGGCGATACCGACGACGGCGACGATGGCAACGACGAACATGCCGACCCGCCACGTCCATCGCCGCTCGGACGACACCTGGCGACGCCGTGGCGGCGGGTTCGATTCCGCCTGCGATTCCGGTCGCGCTGCCGTGACGGCAGAGCTGGCCGACAGCCGGTCCTTGGTCTGCCGGCTGTCCGGGATCGCTTCGGACGACTCGGCTGCGACCGGTGCCATGCCATATGCCATCGTGTCGTTGAACGCTGCTTCGTCGGACGGGGCGGTGACCCGGGTGACCCGGTCGCCGATTGCAGCGCCGTCGACGGTGTGGGTCTCCTCCGAAGCAGCGCCGTCGGTGACCTCGACCACATCGACGAGGACCACGCTGATGTTGTCGCGGCCGCCGGCCGCGTTGGCGAGGCGGACCAGCTCGGTCGCAGCCTCGGTCGGAGAGGTGACCCGACGGAGGACCTCGGCGAGCTCGTTGTCGTCGAGATCGTTGAACAGGCCGTCGCTGCACAACAAGAACCGGTCACCGGGGTGCGGCTCGATGATCCAGGCATCGACATCGACCTCGGGCTCGATGCCGAGGGCTCGGGTAATCACGTTGCGACGCGGGTGATTGGCCGCTTCGTCCTCGGTGAGCTGTCCGCTGCGCAGCATGGTCTCCACCAGGCTGTGGTCCTCGGACAGCTGCTGGAACTCGTCGCCGGCGAGCAGGTAGGCGCGCGAGTCACCGACGTTCACCATGGCGAGTCGCCGTCGACCGTCCTGATCGATGACGCCGAGCACCACCAGCGTGGTGCCCATGCCGGCGAGGGACGAGTCCTGCATCGACTGCTGGAAGACCGCACGGTTGGCCTGCTGAACACCGGCCACCAAGGCGTCGCAGCTCAGGTCGAGCTCGGCAGCGGCGAGGGTCTCGAGAGCGACTGCCGATGCCACTTCGCCTCCCCGGTGGCCGCCCATGCCGTCTGCCACGGCGAACAACTCTTCGGCCACCAGGATGGCGTCCTGGTTCTCAGCGCGGACCTGGCCAACATCGGAGGCCGCGCCCGCGACGAGTCGGATCACCGGAAGTCCCATTCGTTCGATCCGATCGACAGGTGGTCGCCGACTCGGACCGCTTTCGGCGCGCTGAGCTCCCGACCGTTGACGAACGTGCCGTTCTTGGAGCCGAGGTCCTCGACGTACCATGCGTCCTGACGACGGTTGACCCGGGTGTGCAGCGAGCTGACGTAGGCGTCGTCGATCACGATCGTGCAGCCCGGCGCGCGGCCGATGGTCATCTCGTCGGCCAGGGCGAACTCGAGTCCGGCGTGCGCCTCCGGTGACGCGACCACCAACCGCGACGGCTGCGAGCGCGGCGTCTTGCGTGGCTTCGGGTTCGGCTTGGCCGCCTGTCGTTTCGAACCCGAGCGGGAGGAGGCAGCGGCCAGCGCCGGCTCCTTCATCTCGATCCACACGGCCCGCAGGACGCGAGCGAAGAAGAGGTAGAGCAGGATCAGCAGGCAGACGTTGAGGACAACGAGGAGCGGTTCGGGCATCAGGCGGACTCGAAGCGGACGGTCACGTTGCCGAACTGAATGGCGTCGCCGTCGACCAGCTGGTGCTCGCCGATCTTGGTGCCGTTGACCTTGGTGCCGTTGGTCGAAGCGAGGTCGGCCACGACGAATCCGTCGGCGGCGGGGCGAACCTCCGCGTGGCGGCGACTGACGTTGCTGTCGCCGACCACGATGGTCGCCTCGGGGGCACGCCCGATCGAGACGACATATTCGCCGAGAGGCACGCGATCGCCGTCGGGCAACACCAAGGATCCGGCACCGCCAGCACCTTCGGGCGCGACGAAACGGGCTTCGAGCTGGAACAGTCCCGGCCGCACCCGTTCACCCACGACGAGTTCGACCACGACGGCTCCAGCGAAGCGGTACTTTTCGTCGCGGGCGTGCTCGCGCGCTGCGTCGGCAAGGTCGCGTCGGAGCTGAGCCACCATGTCGGCCAATTGGTCGTGGTCCGCGGCCGACAGCACGAAGGTGAAGGAGTTGGGGGCGAGCGTGCGGCCGTCGACACCGACCGTCCGACGCAGGTCCATCTCACGGACCAGCTTGCGCCCGAGCTCGACCGGGCGGAGGCCCGACTTGAAGACACGGCCGAAGAACCCTTCGACGCCACGCTCCAGTCGCTGCTCGAACCCTCCGATGCCCACGGCGACATCGTAATGGTGCCCGCCCCGAACGCTTGGGGCACACCGGAAGTGTTCGGCTATCGTGCGTTCGCTTACTCGCGGGAGTGGCGGAATTGGCAGACGCGCAGGATTCAGGTTCCTGTGTCCGAAAGGATGTGGGGGTTCAAGTCCCCCCTCCCGCACTCGTGTGATGTCTCTGGACATCGCGGACAGTTGAACCCTCGCAGGTTAGGTCTCGGCTCCCGCGCCGAGGGGCTGGTAGTCGCGTGTTGGGTCGAGGGTGAGGTGGCGGAGGAGTTCGCCTTCTTCGCTGATGACTCGGATGTCGAGGTCGGCGATGAGGATGATGACTCGTCGTCCGGTGTGGGCTCGGCCGACGCGTACGTGGTGAAGGGTGCTGCGGTGGCGGAGGGTGAACACACCGGTCTTGTCGATTTTGTCGTGGCGGACCCGGGTGTGCGGTGTCATCGGGTACTTGTCGGGATCGGGTGCTGCTTTGGTGAGCGCGTCGAAAGCTCGCCGTGGGGGGACCATCGCCCGCGCTGAGTGGGGTCGGGTCTCGTTGTAGTAGCGGACGAAGAAGTCGACTTGGCGTTGGAGCTCCGCGATCGAGGTGGCGGGTCTTGTTTGCGGAGCCAACGTTTGAGGGTCTGGTGGAACCGCTCGATCTTGCCCTGGGTCTGGGGGTGGTAGGGCTTGCCGTGCTTGATCGTGATCCCGAGTGTGGCGAGTTCGGTCTCGAACCCGCACCGTCCGTTGCGGAACTGGGCGGTGAAGATGGCGCCGTTGTCGGTGAGCATCGAGGCGGGGAACCCCCAGCGGCTGGCCCCTTGGTAGAACGCGGCGACGACATCGGGGACAGTGGTGACTGGGAGCACGACGGCAACGGTGACCATTCGTGAGTAGTCGTCGACGAAATCGAGGATCTCGACGCCGGTCCCGTCAGCGAGCGCCCAATGCGTCATGTCGGCCTGCCATGTTTCGTTCGGCAAGCTCGCCTCGAACCGCACCCAAGCCTGTCGGGGCCGTTTCTGTGGTTGGGGAACCACGAACCCGCGGCGGACCAGGGCCCGGTGGATGGTCGACCGGGCCGGTGCTCTGCCATGTCGTTGCCGCAGGTGGTATTGGATAGTGAGCGGGCCTGCGTCGAAACCGTCTTCGCTCAGCTGCTTGCGAATCAGCACGATTTCGTTCTCGGTCTCCACGTCGAGTTGGGTTGGCCGCCGGTGAGGTGCCTTCGATTTCGGGGCGAGCGCGTCGTAGCCGCCGGCTCGGAACAGGGCTACCTGTTTGGCCACCCACGATTTCGACATGTCGAGCGACGAGGCCACCGACCGCAACGAGCGGCCCTCGATCACCACAGAGTCAACGGCATACCGAGCACGATCCATGAACACCACCCGAGCAGGTGTCCGCGATGTCCTGAGACATGGTGTCCACTATCTCCTGGAACCGGACAC
>JBBQLA010000349.1:0-3886 GCA_038327485.1 Acidimicrobiales bacterium | reverse complement strand
ATGTCGAGCTCGGCCAGATCCTGCTCAGGCAGATCGAGCGCGCCGTCCACCAGGATGTCGACCTCCATCCCCCGCAGGATCCGAAACGGCGCCAACCGCTCGTTGAGCGCCTCGATTTCGACACGCTGTTGGGCCAGTCGCTGCGGCGTGAGCCCGTGGGCGATGGTCAGCCGAGGGGAGTGGTCGGTGATGACCATGTAATCGTGGCCCAACGCCATCGCGGTGTGAGCCATGACTTCGACCGAGGACCCACCGTCGGACCAGGTGGTGTGACAGTGCAGGTCGCCGCGCAGGCTGGCGCGGAGGTCCGCGCCGATCGTGGCGGTCTGCACCGACGCCCGATCGAGCTTGGCCAGGTAGTCCGACGGACGCTCCGCGACCGAGTCCGAGATGACCGACCCCGTCGACGGTCCGATGCCGTCGAGTTCGGTCAGTGTTCCCTGCGAGCACCGGGCCTCGAGCTCTCCCGGCTCGAGGTCGGCCACGATCTCCGCGGCACGTTGGAACGCCCGAACCTTGTTGGACGGCGCCAATCCGCGGTCCATGAAATACATCGCCCGATCGAGGCCTCGTAGAGCACGCTGAGTTGCGTCGGCCGGCGTGGAATCGGTCTGGGTCGCATTGGTCGGCACGGCAACGAGCGTACGACGTCGCAGGTAGCGTCGGCATTCGTGGGGGCCACCGACACTGTGGAGTTGCAGTCATTCGCCGACGGCGTCGACGCGACCGGTGCCGGCTGGATCGAACGGGAGAACCCGGCGCGCTTCACCGAGGTCGTCGGCCGGGTCTCGTCGGTCGACGCGGCGGGCGCAGCGGCCGCCGTCGAAGCGGCCCATCGGGCGTTTCAGGGTTGGCGGGGGGTCGAGGTTGCCGAGCGGTGCGCGCTGCTGTTGGCCGCTGCCGACCGCGTGGCGGCGACCGCCGACGCGCTGGGCCCCTTGCTGGCCCGCGAGTTGGGCAAGGTCATCGGCGACTGTCGGGGCGAGATGGGCTTCGCCGCGGCGGCGTTGCGACACGCCGCGGAGGTGGCGCCGCGAGTGAGTGCCGATCGGACCATCGATGACCCGGCAGGGCGACTCACGGTGGAGCAGATCCCTTACGGAGTCATCGCCGCCATCGTGCCGTGGAACGCGCCCCTGATCCTGTCGATCCTGAAGGTGGCGCCCGCGTTGGCCTGCGGCAACACCATCGTGGTCAAGCCGTCGCCGTTGGCGCCCCTTGCGGTCACCGCCGCGCTGCGTTCGATCGCCGATGGCCTTCCACCGGGTGTCCTGTCGGTGATCCACGGCGGGCCGGAAGTGGGCGAGACCCTGGTGGGCCATCCACTGGTCCGGAAGGTGGCCTTCACCGGCGGTGGGGTGACGGCACGACTGGTAGGGCGCACCGCAGCCGAAGCGATCACGCCGGTCGTGATGGAACTCGGCGGCAACGACGCGGCGATCTGGCTCGACGACGCCCCGTTCGACGACGCGTCGATGGAGCGGGCGGTCTTCGGTACCTTCCTCACGTCCGGTCAGGTGTGCATGGCGGCCAAGCGGCTCTACGTGCCGCGCCGCCGCGAACGCGAGTTCATCGACGCCTACCAGGCGGCCGCAGTTCGTGTGCTGCGTCTGGGTGATCCACTCGACCCGAGCGTCACCGTGGGCCCCATGGTGTCGGCCCGACAACGGGCGTTCGTGGCCGAGTTGGTCGGCGAGGCCGTCGACGGGGGTGCCATCGCTCATCGACTGGGCACCGTCGCCGAGATCGACCTCACCCATGGCTGGTTCCTGCACCCGACGTTGGTGGTCGGTGCCGCCGATTCGAGCCGACTGGTCACTCACGAACAGTTCGGGCCGGCCGTGCCGTTGTGTCTCTACGACGACCTCGATGACGCCATCGATCGAGCCAACGACAGCGAGCTGGGGCTGGCGTCGTCGGTGTGGTCCGCAGATGAGGACCGGGCGTTCGAGGTGGCTCGCCGACTCGAGGTCGGCACTACCTTCATCAACTGCCACAACCGCGCCGGCATGTCGCTGCGGTCGCCGTTCGGTGGTGTGAAGAAGTCGGGCTTCGGGCGCGAGTTCGGCGACGAAGGTCTCGCCGAGTATCTCCAGCCGCACGCCATCCATGCCCCCGCGGCGGTGCGGCCGGGCGGTCCGACCACAGCGGCCAACGCCTATCCCGATCAGTGACCCAACAGCGGTGGGGTCCGGTCGGGGTGCCGTCAGATCGCGCGTCGGCGGTAGGTGACCACGGCCGGACGCGACGCCCGAGCGACACCACCGAGCTGTCCGCGCAACGGTCTCAAGTCGACGAAGTCCGGATCGAGGTGGTAGCTGTCGATCAGTCGGCGCACGGCGATGCGGATCGACGAGATCGAGAACCGGGCAGCCGGACAGGTGTGTGAACCGTGCCCGAACGTGCTGACCAGCTCGCGAGTGGGCACATCGATGTCGGGAGCGAGCTTGCGTCCGACGTAGTGGGCGGGGTCCCACCGCGCCAGCTCCGGCGCGGCCGTGGAGTTGGTGACACCCAACATCGTCGCCAACATCACGCCGGGTTCGAGCCGGTAGGTGGTGGTGCCGTCGTCGACCTCGATCGGTCGGAGCACCTCGCGCAACGTGATCGAGCGCTGGGCCATGCGGATCGATTCGCTGGCGGCGGTCTCGATCAACGCGTCGTCACCGGCACGCGCCACCGCCAATGCGTCGGGATGGCCGAGCAGGTCGATCAACGACCACGCCATGGCGGCGTACAGGTTCGACAACGAGCCGAGATGGATCACGATGATGTCGCGGGCGACCTGGACCCGTCGTTGTTCCAGGTCGAGATCGGCGAAGGCCTCCCAGATGTGGGTCAGCCAGTCGGCGGGCCAACGATCGTCGCGACGTCGCTGGTCGAGCACCTCGCCGATGATCGACTCGATGCCGATCATCGCGGCGCGTTCACGGCGCTTCCTGGTGGCCCAGGTGCGGATCATCTGACTCGGATGTACGAACGATTCGGACATGTCGAGCCGATCGAACAGCGGCATCAGTCGATCGAGGTGACGGGGCTCGGCCGCCTCGCCGGCCCACGAAGCCAAGCCCATTCGATGCGCCAGACGCCGCATCTCAGCGAAGACCTCGAACGTGCCGGTGGGTCCCAACAACTCGAGTTCGACATCCATCGCTCCATCGAGCTCCGCCAGGTAGCCCTCGACCTTCTGGCTGCCGAAGAGCTGATGCGGGGTCACCCGCCGACCGTCGAACAGCTCGTCGGGTGCCTTGTGGCTGATCATCCGATAGGTGGCGAGGCCGAAGCTGGCCTCCCGCTCTGCCACGTCGTACAGCCGGGCGACGGCGAGGGGTGAGAACACCAGGAACAGGCGACGCCCGAATGCGTCGACCACGAAGGTGTCGCCGTGGCGAGCCCGTTGACGTGCGAGGAAGCCGGTTGGATCACGCAGAGCGCGGGGTCCGGCGCCGAGGAACCCGCCGATGTCCGACACCGTCGCGGGCATGGGTGTCACGGTCGGGAGCATGCCGAGATCGACACTAAATGGTGCGCGGGTAGGGTCGCGCGCTGATGGAACGATTCGGGTTCGTCGGGCTCCCCAATGCCGGCAAGTCATCGCTGTACAACGCGCTGGCCGGCGGGGGTGCACTCGCCGCGCCGTATGCGTTCGCCACGGTCGATCCCAATGTTGGTGTGGCCAAGGTGCCTGACGCGCGACTCGAGGTGTTGGCGGCGATGTCGGGATCCAAGGCGATCCTTCCCGCCGGCGTGCAGTTCGTCGACATCGCTGGCCTCGTCAAGGGTGCGGCGCAGGGCGAAGGGCTCGGCAACCGATTCCTGGCTCACATCCGTGAGGTCGATGCCATTGTTTTCGTGCTGCGGGCGTTCGAGGACACCGATGTGCCCG
>JBBQLA010000348.1:0-3891 GCA_038327485.1 Acidimicrobiales bacterium | reverse complement strand
GGCCGCCGGATCTGGATCGTCCTGGCCACTTGGATCACCCGGGTAGGTCGGCTGAACGAACGCAAACGTCGCCGGCCGGCCGTTCACAGTCACCGACCCGATCGTCAGATCTGGACCTGCGACGGCGTCGGTCGAGCTGTGTTCGAAGTCCAAGCTGAACGAACTCAGACACTGGGTCGCCCGTTGGCTCAGCTCGACATGATTCCCGGGAAGGAACAGGTTCGTGGCGGCGTCGTACACCAACCCGACGTCGGTGTGGAGGCTGCGGTACCCACCGTTGCCGGTCTCGGGGTACAAACGCGATCCTGGTGCCGCGAGGGTGTGAGCGCCGGGTGAACATGCGCGACGATCCGACGAGCCATCGTGGTTGGGACCGGAGCTCGCCCCGGCTGGCGCGGTCGTGGAGGCGAGACCCAGTGACGCCAGAGCGACGGCCAACATCGCGGTCCTCGCAATGCGGATGCGACTGAAGAACATGGCGGCTCCTGAGAACGAAGGAACCAGCGTGTTCCCTGCGCCCCACTGTCCGCGACCATCCCGCCAGGCGGCAGGGCCGAACGTCACAACCATTGATTCGGAGGTCTCCGTGTGACCTACGTCGGATCAGTGACGAGTGCCTGGCGCAACGCTTGGAGGTAGCTGCGGCGGAACTCGCGGGCCACCCCGGCCCGGGGACTCACCACGTCGAATCCGTGGAAAGCGCCGTCGACGACGTGGACTTCACACTGCACACGGGCCGCCGCGAGTCTCGACGCGTAGTCGACGTCCTCGTCATGGAAGAGGTCGATCGTGCCCACACCAACCCACGCCGGCGGCAGGCCGGACAGATCCTCGCGTCGTGCCGGAACTGCAGATGGACCCACGTCGCTGCTCCCCGGCGTCGTACCGAGATACGAGCTCCAGCCGAACTCGTTGCTGGCAGCTGACCAGAGGCGCACATCGGAATTCACGAGGTCGGTTCGAGTGACGGTTCGATCGTCGAGCATCGGGTAGATGAGCAGCTGAAACGCCACGGCGACCTCATCCCGATCGTGAGCCATCTGGGCGAGGCCGGCCGCCAGGCCGCCCCCGGCGCTGGAGCCGCCGACAGCGATGCGATCGGATCGGATGCCGAGCGCCGTCGCCTCATCGTGCAACCAACGCAGCGCCGAGTAGCAGTCGTTCATCGCGGCCGGGAACGGATCCTCTGGCGCCAAGCGGTAGTCGACCGACGCCACTGCGATGCCGAGGTCGCGGACGATCGCGATGTTGCTTCGCTGGTCCATCTGGGCCGTGCCCATGATCAAGCCACCGCCGTGAAGCCACAGCATCGCCGCTACCGGGCCGTCTGAAACTGCGGGCCGGTACAGCCGGACGCGTGTGTCCGGCCCTCCGTCGAGGTTCGGTACCTCGATGTCCTCGATGGTCACGCCCTTTCGCTTCGGAGGCCGTGGCGTGCCGCGGAGTTGGGTGACGCGCCGCAGGACGGCGAGCTTGCGGGCGGAGATCGAGGTGCGCGGGATCAACCGCGCGACGAGCGCCAGGTCAGGATGGACGTTCGTCAAGCTGGCATCACCAGTCCACAACAGGGGGCTTCGGGAAGAGGTCTGCCCGGTGGGAGGCGAGCCACTCGCAATCTCGATCGTCGCTCACCTTCGTGAGGAGAATGGGACTCTTGGAGAGGTCTGGAACCTGGAGCCAGCCGGCTCTCGTGATGAAGATCGGGTTGCTCGCGCCGACGATGAGCTGTTCGGACTTGTCGGTCACGGTCCCGCTCAACGAGCCGTGATCCTCCGTCACGTCGTACGCGAACCGTTCGCGTCGAGCGATGTACAGGTCGCCTTGGACAGCGTCGCTCACCTTGATGTGGACGGTGATTCCTGGCTTCCCGTCGTGGTCGTCGTCTGATAATCGGGGATCGGCTGGGTCGGTGGGGAGCACGTCGTTTGCCGGGTCGCTCAGGTGGATGCCGACTCCTGTCGGTGTCTCGGGTCGATGAAGGTGCGCTCGACCGTTGCTCGTGGTCAGCGTCACCGCGACACTGACCGGCTTGATGGCGGAAGTCGCTGCATCGGAGATGGTGGTCTCGATCGGCTGGTCGCTGCGATTCTCGGCGTGACAGAACGACTCGTGTGCCATCAGGACACCGTTCTTCACGCGCAGGTCAGTGAAGCCGTAGCTGATGATGAGCGTCTTCATGTCGGCGCTCTGGTAGGCAACCACGTCGTAGTGCGCGTAGCGCCCGACGAGTCGTTGCATTGCGGTGGAACCGAGTGCGGTTCCACCCGTCCGCCCGCTGGGTGCGCCGTCGGAACACGCCACTGGCAGCACGGCCATCGTGATGGTCACGATCCATGACGCGGCCGCTCGTCGGCTCGTCACGTCGGTGTCGTTGCTGGAGCCGCGACGGCAGGGAACCAATTGGCGTGAAACCCGAACGGCATCCGCCGTGGCATTCGAACCGATGCCACCGGACCACTCGCGAGGTCGCGGGCGTCGAGCACCACCACGTCGGTTGCGTCGGTGGCGTCGTCATAGACGGCGTTCACCAGCCAGCCGTCGTCCTCCGCTACGCCGAGCGGGTCGGGGGCGAACACGGTCTCGCCGACGTGCGCGGTTGCGCCGGCGAACCACTCGGTCCGCAACCCGGTTTCGTCGTCGTACTTCACGATCGTGTCGAAGTCGCCGGCCGGTCGGCCGATGCTGGCAAAGGCTGCCATGTAGAGATAGCGCGATCGCACACCGCAGTAGTTGTCGTTGATGCGGTTGAAGTCACCACCCAGATCGTCGAACTGTTCCCAGCCCGCCGTGCCCGCGCCGAGGTCGACCCAGAACCGGGTCGGATGTCCTGCTGCCGAGCTGGCGGACGCCTGGTCGAGCGGAGCGGCCGGGTCGATCCCGAAGTCGGGAGCGTCGAAGCGAGATCCCGAGAATTCGAGGCGGTCGCCGTCTGCCCAGCCGTTCCAGAAGTGCTGCACATGACCCGCGTCGATCTCGAACCACCTGATGTCAGCAGCGCTCCCTCGCCGGGGCATGACGCCGACACGAGTGCCGTTCTCCGGCCGCCAACTGACCATCGGTCCCTGGCCGAGCGTCTCGACATTGAACACGATCGGTGAGTCGAGAAACACGGCGTGCTGCTCGGTGATGACGAAGTCGTGCATCATCACCGGGGCGGGGATGTCGATCTCGACCTGATGTACCAAGGCGCCACTCGCGTCGACGACGGCGTAGCGGAGGTACGGAGCGAACAAGGAGTACGAGAAGAAGAACATCTCCCCGGTTCGGGGATCGAGCCGCGGGTGGGCTGTCATCGCTCCCTTCAGTCGGCCGTTGAAGTTGTACTCGCCGATCGTCTCGAGCGAATGGGTCACCTCGGTGGGTGGGCCGCCCTCCCAGAGAGCGAGACGCTTTCCGGCGTGCTCGATGATGTGAGTGTTCGCCGGATTCTTGACCGGCCCGGCATCGCCGGTCAGCGACTCGGGGGGAAAGTCCATGACCTCCCCCAGACTCGGGTAGATGTTCCTTCCGAGTCTCATCTCGGCTCCGAGCGCCCGCGACCGGATCCAACGGTTGCGGTACGACACGCCGTGGTCGCCGAACGTGATGCCATGCAACATGCCATCGCCGTCGAACATGTGATACCCACCAACCGGCTCGAACATCGGAATGGGTCCGTTGCGGACGAACGAGCCGCGGAGGCGCTCAGGCACTTCGCCCTTCACCGGGCACGAGTACACGTCGATCTCGTCGCCCACCGGAGCCATGTTTCCCCTCAAGTCGGGCTGGTTTGCCACGTTGGTCACGTGACCGATCAGGGGTGAGGTGGTCGACATGGGAAGCTCCGGGACGAGTCGGGCCCGCGGGCGGCGTGAATTGTTCACGACGTCGATTGGCCCTGTGATGAAATCA
>JBBQLA010000347.1:0-3898 GCA_038327485.1 Acidimicrobiales bacterium | reverse complement strand
GTCCTGCAGGCCGCCGACTCGTTCGGTGACGCCACCGGCTCGTCACGCGACATCGTGATCGTTTCGGGTGCTGCCGACGGCGGTTCGTCGGCCTCGTTCACCGAGGCGTTGCGCGAGGTGAAGAACTCCGGGGCTGCGGTGCACGTGGTGGCGCTGCAGGGCGGCACGCCAGACATGGCGGCCCTGCAGTCGCTCGTGGCCCAGGCCGGCGGCACGATCCAGGCCGGCAATTCGGACAATCTCCGCAACATGTTCTCCAAGGTGTCCGCGCAGCTGTCATCGCAGTGGCGCATCACCGTGCCGGCGGTGGCGCGATCCAGCGGCGAGCTGGTGCCCCTGACCGTGAACTGGGGCGATCAGTCCTTCACCGTCAGCTACGAGCCCGGCGCTGTGTCCATCGGCACCGACAACCTCAAGCCGATCGACACCAACAACGGCATTCTCGACAAGATCCTCGGCACGACGGTCACGAAGTACCTGATCGTGGTGCTCGGCTGCATGGCTGCCGGCATGGTCGTCTACAGCCTCGGATCGTTGGTCACCCGTCAGAAGGACCGCCTCGACTTCGCGCTGCGTCACTACGACGGGTACTCCGTCGATCAATTGGCATCAGTCGACGACGACGAGGGTTCCTACGCCAAGGGTGACTTCCTGAAGAAGGCCGTCGAGCTCACCGGCGATCTCGCTCAACGACAGGGCGTCCTGACCAAGGTCGAGGCGCTGCTCGAGCGGGCGGACCTGCCGTTGCGGCCGGCCGAGGCGCTGTTCTTCTACGTGGCCATCGTGGCGATTGCCGCCATCGGTGCTGCGTTGCTCAGTGGCGACCTGCTGGTGCTCCTGGTGGTCGTGCTGTTCGCTGCGGTGGCGCCGAAGTACTTCGTGTCCTTCCGGGCCAAGCGTCGCCGCAAGCAGTTCCTCGGCGCACTGCCCGACATGCTCACGCTGCTCGCCGGCACCCTCCGTGCCGGCTACTCGATCAGCCAGGGCTTCGAGTCGGTGTCGACCGAGATCGACGGCCCCATGGGTCGTGAGCTGCGTCGGATCATGGCCGAGGCTCGCCTCGGTCGTCCACTGGAGGAAGCCCTCGACGCCGCAGCCGAGCGGGTCCAGAGCGACGACTTCGGGTGGGCCGTCATGGCCATCCGCATCCAGCGTGAGGTCGGCGGCAACCTCGCCGAGCTGCTGCTCACCGTCGCCGACACCATGACCCAGCGCGAACGTCTGCGTCGCGACGTGGCGGGGTTGACCGCAGAAGGCCGCATGTCGGCCATCGTCCTGGGCTGCCTGCCCCCTGGCCTGGCCGGTGTGATGTTCGTGATGAACCACGAGTACATCGCCAAGCTCTTCACCGACTCGATGGGCATGGCCATGCTCATCGGCTCGATCGTGATGATGCTGGTCGGCTTTGCCTGGATGAAGAAGATCATCACCATCGAGATCTGAGTGAGCTGACCATGCCGATCCAACTTCTCCTTCCAGTACTGCTCGCCGCCGGCGTCGTCGGTGTCGCCGTGTTCGTGGTGTTCGCCCGCATGGACGAGCGCCAAGTGGTGCGCGAGAGCCTTCGTCAGCTGGACGGCTACGAGCTCGAGGATCAGCGCGACCAGGAGCTCCTGGTCCCGCTGAGCGAACGTGCCTTCCTGCCGGTCCTGCACGGCCTGACCGACATCGGTCGCAAGCTCACCCCGACGGGCTACGTCGAGAAGGTTCGACTCAAGTTCGTGTGGACCGGTGCGGCCACAGCAGACGACGTCGACCGCTTCCTCGCCACCCGCGTGGTCACCGGCGTGCTCGGTGTCATCGCGTTCTTCATCTTCTTCGTGTTCCACCTCGCTCCGGTCGAGGGAACGTCGAACACGTTGTGTGGCGGCCTGGTGATGTTCGTGCTGCTCGCGGGTCCCGATGCCAGCCTCAACCGCAAGGTCGAAGCTCGCCGTCTGGCCATCCAACGCATGATCCCCGACGTGCTCGACCTGTTGACCATCTCGGTGGAAGCCGGCCTCGGTTTCGAGCAGGCCGTCGACCGAGTGATCGGTGCCGTGCCCGGCGCGTTGACCGACGAATTCTCCCGAATGCTCGGCGAGGTTCGGGCCGGATCGAGTCGTGGTGATGCCATGCGGGCCATGGATGAGCGCTGCAACGTGCCAGAGTTGCGCAGCTTCGTGCTGTCGATCCTGCAGGCCGACACCTTCGGCGTGTCGATCGGTCGCGTGCTGCGGGCCCAGTCCGAGGAGATGCGCATCAAGCGTCGCCAGCTGGCGCACGAGAAGGCGCAGAAGGCTCCGGTCAAGATGCTGATCCCGATGGTGTTCTGCATCTTCCCCGCTCTGTTCGTCATCGTGTTGGGCCCGGCAGCGATGAACATCAGCCAGAACATGTAGGCGTGGCGCTCCTGATCACAACACGGGTCGCGAGTCAGCCGACCGCGCCCGACTCGCCGACCGAGGACGCACCGGGCGGGGTGTCGCTGGTCCGTTGGCTCGGCGTCATCTGGTTTGCCATCGCCGCATTGCTCGGCGTCAAGCGTCTGGGCGACAACAGCTTTCTCACCCATCTCGCCACCGGCCGGTTGATCCTGGGTGGCCATGCTCCTCACGTCGACCCGTACAGCTTCACCGCCGGCGGGCGACCGTGGGTCGTGCAGTCGTGGCTGGCGTCGGTATTCGACGCGTCGGTCGAGAAGCTCGGCGGGCTCGGCGTGCTGCGGTGGGTGACCGGCGCGCTCATGGGGCTGATGGTGGCGTTGATCTGGCGGTTGACGGCGCGTGGCGGGGACTTGATGATCCGTGTGGCGGTCACCGCGCTGGCCACCGGTGCCGGCATCTTCTGGTGGGGCGAGCGTCCGCAGATGTTGGCCTTCGTGCTCATGGCGCTGATGATCGTGGTCACGGTCGAGCGGCGATCGATGTGGTGGTTGGCGCCGATCTTCGCGGTGTGGGTCAACGTGCACGCGTCGTGGCCGGTGGGTTTGGCGCTCCTCGCCGCAATCGGGTTCTGCGAGACGCTGGCGCGGCGCACACCCGGATCAGGTGGGCTCCGTCGTGATGTGATCGACGGGACGGTCAGCCCGGTCGTCGTGGCAACGTGCGCATCGGTCCTCGGTGCGCTGGTGAGCCCCTACGGGTGGTCGCTCCTGCGATTCCCCCTCGACATGGCCCAGCGGTCCGACACACTGCGCTACATCGTCGAGTGGCAGTCACCCAAGCTGTGGTCAGCTGACACGGCCGCACTGGGTGTGCTGTTGGTCCTCGTGGGCGTCGGTGTGTGGCGCCGTGGTCACCGTTCTCGGCTGCTGCTCGGCGGCGCAGTGTTGGCAATGGCTGCGGTCAGTGCCCGCAATGTTCCGGTCGGTGCGTTGGCGCTGGTGCCGTTTGCTGCGGCGGGTCTCGAAGGATGGGGTTCGGTCGGTCGCCCCGCTCCATTGTCGCGTCGCACGCTCGTCGTCTCAGCGGTGCTCGTGTTGGCGTTGGCCGGTGGGATCGTCTCGGTCACACCGCCTCACGTGAACCTCGATCCCTATCCCGCTGCACTGGTCGATCAGTTGGCGCAACGCCGCTGGGTGGCCACGCCGGGAATCCAAGTCGTTGCTCCCGACTACGTCGGGAACTTCCTCGAAGCGCGATTCGGTGCCGACGCCAACGCGTTCATCGACGACCGGGCCGAGGTGTACCCGCTCTCGGTCATCGAGGACTACGTCGGGCTCTTGAAGGGGCGATCGGATTGGCGAGGAACCTTGGATCGGTACGGGGCGGACATCGTGATCTGGCCGGTCAAAGAGAGGCTGACAGCGGAGCTGCGAGCCGAGCCGAGTTGGCACCGAATCGGCCGTGCCAACGGATTCGAAGCGTGGTGCAACAGGAACTCACTCATCGGCTGCTGACTCGGGGGCCGAGTCGGC
>JBBQLA010000346.1:0-3902 GCA_038327485.1 Acidimicrobiales bacterium | reverse complement strand
CCCTTCTCCTCGGCAGGATCGCCGGCCTCCTTCTCGACCAGCGAAGCGATCTTGATCAGGTCGTACGCGGAGCGACCCGACAGCGCCTCGGCGCGGCCGTAGCCCAACTTGTCGAGCACCTTGGCCTGCTGATCCGCGAGCGTCTGCAGGACCTGGCGAGCCGTCGACTTCTTGGCGAACTGATAGGTGTCAGGGGCCAGCAGCCCCTCGTAGTTCTTGGTCCCGGGTGGCAGGTACTTCGAGGTGACGGCACCGCTGTCGAGTTCAGCCTTGAGCATGTCGGGGGTGATGTTGGGGAAGGCCTTGGTGATCTGTGAGAGCGCGTCGACGAGCCGCAGGCCGGGCGCAATAGTCAGCACGGTCGACTGAACCGGCAGCGGGCCGCCCTTGAGCACCGTGGCCGCCTCGCTCATGGACATGTTCTCCCGGAACTTCACGTAGTCGCCGGCCCGGAAACTGCCGACGCCGCGTATCTTGGCGTACCAGTTGAACACTGACGACGACGCGATGATCTTCTTCTTCTCGAGCAACTGAGCGATCGAATCCAGCGTGGCGCCCCGGGGGATGACCACCTTCGACACCACGGCGCCGGCCTCGCCCGGCGGATCGAGTTGACGCATCGACCACACGACCCCGAGCCCGGCCACGATCGCCAGCGCGAGGAAGACCGCCACGACAGCGCTGACAACCCGGCGCCCCGCCGCGGACTCGACCCGGATCGGCACGTAGTTCTCGTCGGGATCGAGGTAGTCGTTCTCGAACTCGTAGACGGGCTGACGGCGGCGGCGCGGCCCGCCGGAGCCGGAGGGTGGAATGGGGGTCTCGGTCACGTTGATCTCGTCACAATTCGTCCTGGTGACGGCGGTGATCCAGCCAGGCTTGAAGCATGACCGCAGCGGCGATCTTGTCCACCGATCGCTTGCGGCCCTCGGCCGACAAGCCCATCTCGATGATGGACCGTTGAGCCGTCACTGTCGTCAGCCGCTCATCGTAGGTCTCGACCACCAGCGCAGTGGTGCCACGCAGCTCTTCGGCCACTGCCAGGGCGGCTTCGGCGGCCGGCCCCACCGTGCCATCCAGCTTCAACGGCAGGCCGATCACGATGACCTCGGCCTCCCACTCCCGGGCCAGGGCCAGGATCGCCTGATGGTCGACGGATCGATTCCGACTGCGGTGCACCACGTCGATCGGCGTGGCGATCGTTCCGGCCGAGTCGGAGATGGCTATCCCGATCCGCTTCGAGCCGAGGTCGACGCCCAGGCTGCGTGTCACGTTCGGCTCATTCAGTCGACGCGGCAGCGGCTGAGCTGGGAGAGATCTTGGCTCGCACGTACTCGAGCGCAGCGTCGAGTTGCCCTGGGTCCTTGCCGCCCGCGGTGGCCAGATCGGCACCCTTGCCTCCGCCGCCGCCGACCATCTTGACGGCCTCTGAGATCAGATCTCCGGCGTCGAGTCCGCTGTCGGGGGCCACTGCCGCGACCAGAGCCACCCCCTTGCCGCCGGGCGACGCGCCGAGCACCACGGCGCGGATGCCGGGCTGGGACCGCAGAGACAGAGCCAGGTCACGGACCTCGTCACGACTCTCGGCCTCGACACGGGCCACGACCACACCGTCGACGGCCTCGGAGGCGAGATCGCCGGCCGCCACCGATGCCACTTGCCGACGCAGCGACACCACCTCGTCTCGTAGTTCCGACAGATCGGCCAGGCGCTTGCGAATTCCGTCGAGCAGATCGTCCACCGGCACGCCGATGGCCGCGGCGGCGTCAGCCAGCTTGGATTCCTCGGCCCTCAGGCGCGCGATGGGGCCGAACCCAGTGACTGCTTCGAGTCGCCGGACGTTCGACCCGATCGACGATTCCGACACGATCTTGATTGGGCCGATGTCGCCCAGCGCCCGCACGTGGGTGCCGCCGCACAGCTCGACCGAGTGCCGACCGGCTTCGAGCACCCGCACGATGTCGCCGTACTTGTCACCGAAGAAGGCGATGGCACCCAGCTCGACGGCCTCGGCCTTGGTGGTCTCGAAGTGGCGTACTGACGCGTTGTCGAGGATCTCGTGATTGGCCAGGTCTTCGATGATGCGGATCTGATCGTCTGACAGCGCGTCGAAGTGGCTGAAGTCGAAGCGCAGACGATCCGGGCCCACCAGCGAGCCCTGCTGCTTGACGTGCTCGCCGAGCACCACGCGCAGTGCCCAGTGCAACACGTGGGTCGCGGTGTGGTTGCGGCGGATGGCCAATCGACGCTCGACGTCGATCGACGCAGTGGCGGTCTGACCGACGAGGATCTCGCCGACCAGATCAGCGATCACGTGGCGGTGTATTCCGGTCACGCCGAAGCGAGTGTCGATCACCTTGGC
Source organism: Acidimicrobiales bacterium (assembly GCA_038327485.1). Classification (GTDB taxonomy): domain Bacteria; phylum Actinomycetota; class Acidimicrobiia; order Acidimicrobiales; family Microtrichaceae; genus JBBQLA01. Next base: position 1,540 of record JBBQLA010000346.1, on the reverse strand, counting down.
GCGACCCGTGGGGGTCTCGATGGTGCCGGTGTCGCCCACCTGGCCACCCGACTCGGCGTAGAACGGGGTGCGGTCGAGTACCACGGCATCGCCGATCACCGCCAACACCGTGGCGGTGGCCTCGTTGTGATCGCGCCCCACGAAGTCGGTGGGCCCGTGCTCGACGAGCAGTTCTGCGTAGCGGCCGACGTCGTCGGATCCCGTGCCCTTGGCCTTGCCCGCGGCGCGGGCCCGCTCGCGTTGCTGTGTCATCTCCGCGTTGAAAGCATTGAGATCGACCTCGATGCCACGAAGTTCCGCGAACTCCTGTGTGACTTCCAGCGGGAAGCCGTAGGTGTCGTGCAGGGTGAACGCCACCGAACCGGACATGCGTTCGCCGTCGGTCACCTCGTCGAGCGCCGAGTCGAGCAGTTGGCTACCGGCCGCGAGGGTGTGGCCGAACCGTTCCTCCTCGCGCTCGATCACGCCGAGAACCAGGTCGCGTGCGCTGTTCAGCACTGGATAGGCCGGGGCCATGAGATCGATGCACTGCTCGACCATCGTCGGCAGCACGGCCTTGGTCACGCCGATCAGGTAGGCGAAGCGCACGGCGCGACGGATGATGCGACGCAGGACGTAGCCCCGGTCGTCGTTGGCCGGCAGCACGCCGTCGGCCACCAGGAAGGTCATGGTTCGGGTGTGATCGGCGATCAACCGGAGCGCGATGTCTCCGAGTTCCGATTCTCCCAGCCGATGCCCGGTCACCGATTGAGCGGACTCCACCAGGCGCGCCAGGTCACCCGCCTCGTACACCGATGCGGTCCCGGCCAGCACGGCGCCGATGCGTTCCAGTCCAGCACCGGTGTCGACATTGGGCGTGGGCAGGCCGGTCAACGAGCCGTCCTCGGCCCGCAGGTATCGCTGGAACACCAGGTTCCAGATCTCCACGTAGCGGTGCTCGGACTCGGGGTTGGCCGGTCCTCCGCCGGGACCGACGTCAGGCCCGTAGTCCCAGAAGATCTCCGAACTGGGCCCGCACGGGCCGACATCGCCCATCTCCCAGAAGTTGTCCTTGTCGAGACGTTGGATTCGATCGCGGGGGAAACCCACCGAATCGACCCAGATGCTCTCGGCGTCATCATCGGAGACGTGACAGGTCACCCACAGACGGTCGCCGTCGAGACCCAACCCGCCCGAGGCCGCGTCGTTGGTCAGGAGCTCCCACGCCCACGGGATCGCTTCGGCCTGGAAGTAGTCGCCGAAACTGAAGTTGCCGAGCATCTCGAAGAACGACAGGTGCCGAGGGCTGCGGCCGATGGCGTCGAGGTCGTTGTGCTTTCCGCCGGCGCGCACACACCGTTGGACGCTGGTGGCACGCTTGTACGGTGCCGGCTCCTCGCCGAGGAAGTACGGAACGAACGGCATCATCCCCGAGTTCGTGAACATGGGGGCGGTCGGGTGATGTGGGATCAGGCCCGCCGACGGCACCACCACGTGCGCCCGCGATTCGAAAAAGCCGACAAACGCCCGTCGCAGCTCATTCGATGACATGTCATTGGAT
>JBBQLA010000345.1:0-3906 GCA_038327485.1 Acidimicrobiales bacterium | reverse complement strand
ACTGCCGCCGTCCCCCGGTGCAGCGGCCTCGGTCGTGCTGGCAGTGTCGTCCTCGTGCTCGCTCATGTGGTCCCCTGGATCTCGCGCTCCCGACGCTCGACATTCTGACACGGGCGTCAGTTGCTCGGATTGCGCTGTGTCATCAAGGAGCAGTGGGCGATGAGCCGAAGGACGCCGGCCCTCGAGTTCGCATCACGGTCACCCCGCAGATGCCGATCGCCAGTGCCCCCAGGATCTCGGCCGTCGACGCCAGGTAGGAGAACCACCGAAGCGACGTGATCTGCCAGACCGGATCACTCATCGGGCTCCAGTGTGGAAGCCAGTGCGCCGCAGCGAATCCGATGGCCAGCGGAAATCCGGTGGCGACTGCGGCGATGGGCGCGAGTCGGTGTCGAGTGAGGATCAGCGTGATCGTGACGATCTGCAGAACCAGTCCGATGTTGCCCATGAGGTAGAGGAAGTCGGTGATGCTGCCCTGGCCTCGACGGAGGTGGTCGATCACGTGAAAGGTGGAGCCGACGGCGAATGCGACGCCGGCCAGATGGAGTCGCCGGTCTGCTGTCATGGTGTCCTCCTCAGAAACGGATCATCTTCTGCTCGCCCACACCGAAGAACCCCTCGAGCTCCAACACGAAATCGCCGGCATCGATGTGACCCTCGTACCAGCCATATGGTGCGTAGTACTCGGCCAGCCAGCGACGCGGACCGACGTGCATCTCACTGCGAACCGTCGGGGTGAACCGCACGTCGACTCGGCCCGATGCGTCGCGGATGAGCCACACTCCGTACGGTCCGTCCGGCCGCTCGACGTGCACGGCCGGCAGCCGCCACACCCGGTTGCCACGCCACACCGCGTTCTCGTTGTAGCGATCGGGATCGAGGATCTGGTTGTCCGTCAGGTTGAAGCCCTCGACCAGACCGTCGGCAGTCCGGCGAACCGCCGTGACCCAGTCGTACTTCATGGGAGCCGGGTAGTCGCCGTGGTGATCGTCGAGGATCATGAACGACCGAGCGCTCTCGAACTCGACGACCTCACCGTCGATCGACATGCTGCCGGCGAACGGCATCATGCACTTGTCCGAATACAACGCCCGCGTCGGCGCGAACGGATGACAGATGACCAGATGCCCCGCGCGATCGTGTCCGCAGTCTCCGACTCCATGCAGTTCCAGAGCAGGCAGTCGGTGACCCCCGGGATGACTGGCGTCGACGGTGAGCCGTCCGTGTGAGACGTCGTTGGTGATCTCGATGGTGAACGCGCCGACCCGCCCATGTGAGCGAGTGCCGTCCAGTCCTCGGGCGACCGACAACGAGGTGGTCGGGACCTTGCGCTCCCACCGATGAATCCGCCCGCTGGCCTTGTGGACCGCCAATACCTGGAGCAACGCAATCGACTTGGTGTCGTAGACCGCGCCGAGCACGAACCACTCGTCATTTCCCAGCTGAAAAGCCTCCCACTCCTTCAGACGCAGATTTCGCACTCCCCGACGGAGCCGCCGTGCGAGGCCGGACCCAGACGCGGCGTCCAACGGGTTGATGTCGGCGATCGGACTGTCGTAGGTGCCGAAGCGGTATCCATCTGGGCCGACGAGCTCCACCGGCGCGGGATCACGGGCGAGATTTGTGTCGGTCACGGAGTGGATCGTACCGATTGACGCGCCGCCCGATCTGGAAGGATCGGTCGATGCCACGAACCGACCCGGCCTTCAGGGCCGATCCACTCACGATGCTGAACCAGTTTCTGGACTATCACCGGGAAACCCTCCTGATGAAGATCGACGGCCTGTCAGCGGCGCAACTGGCGGTTCGCCTGCCCACGTCGGAGCTCACACTCGCCGGCATCGTCAAGCACGTGGCGTTGTGCGAGGACTCGTGGTTCCACCAACGAATGGCCGGCAATCCGCTCCCCGAGCCATGGGCCAGCGCTCCCTTCGATGACGACCCCGATTGGGACTTCCACTCGGCCGTCGATGACTCGCTCGTGGAACTCACAGCGCTCTACCTGGCGGCGTGTGAGCGGAGCCGTGCGGTGGTCGCCTCGATCGCTGACCTGGCCGCTCGGTCGGTGGATACGGATCGAAACGGCACCGATCACTTCACGATGGGCTGGATCATGATGCACATGTTGGAGGAGACCGCCCGTCACAACGGTCACGCAGATCTCCTTCGCGAGTCGATCGACGGGGTGACCGGGGAATAACTCATCCGGGGGATGGCTGACGCCGCATCGATCGGGGTACTTCCCGATCATGCCCCTTGCCCACCGGGTTCTGCCTCCGGCGCCCATCACCACCTATGAGCACTACCTCAAAGCCCGCGGCGGGCGCGGATGGGAAGCCGCTCGTGAACTCACCCCCGAGGCCCTGATCGAGCGTGTCGCCGAGTCCGGTCTCAGAGGCCGCGGGGGCGCTGGATTCCCGACCGGCGTGAAGTGGGCAACCGTCGCCGCGAATCACTCCGACGCCGCTCCCACCTCGGTGGTCGTCAACGGCGCCGAAGGTGAGCCGTCGACGCTCAAGGACCGGATGCTGCTGCGCACGAATCCGTTCGAGGTCCTCGAGGGCGCACTCATCGCTGCGCGTGCCGTCCGCGCGACGCAGATCATCGTCGCGGTCAAGGCGTCGTTCACGATCGAGCTGGCCATCGTCCAGCACGCGGTTGCCGAGCTCGACCAGGCGGGCTGGTTCGATGGCATCGACGTGCGCATCTACCAAGGTCCTTCGGCCTACCTTCTGGGTGAGGAGACGGCGCTCCTCGAAGCGATCGACGGTCGCCAGCCCTTCCCACGGTTGGCCCCACCGTTCCGTCGCGGGGTCTTCGAGGTGGTGGAGGATGAGTCCGACCTCGACTCGGGAAGCGGATTGTCTGCCCACGTCGAGATGGCCGACGCCAATCACGACTCGCTGGCGCCGCCGGCGTTGGTCGACAACGTCGAGACGCTGGCGAACATCCCCCGGATCATCTGGCGGGGCGCGGAGTGGTTCCGCGACCTGGGAACCACCGACTCGCCTGGCACCGTGATCTGCACCTTCATCGGGGCCGTCCAGACGCCAGGTGTCGGCGAGGTCGCCATGGGAACCACGTTGCGCGAGGCCATCGACCTCGTGGCCGGTGGACCTCTGCAGGATCGAGCGATCGTGGCTGTCCTCCCCGGCGTGTCCAACGCTGTCATCACTGCGTCGCAGCTCGACACCCCGCTCACCTACGAAGCAGTCAGCGCGATCGGAAGCGGTCTCGGCTCGGCCAGCTTCGCGGTCTACGACGATCAGACCGATCTCGCCGCCGTGGCGGCCGGCGCGTCGCGCTTCCTCTTCGTGGAGTCGTGCGGCCAGTGCACTCCGTGCAAGACCGACGGCCGCACGATCTCGGAAACGCTCGACGCGGTCATCGCCAACGAGGCGACCGCCGCTGACGTCGAGCACCTTCGGGCCCGCCTCGACACCGTTGCCGCCGGAGCTCGTTGCAACCTCGCCCGTCAACAGGAGACCGTGACTCGCAGCCTGCTCGATGCGTTCCCACACGCGGTCGAAGTCCACATTGATCGGTCTGCGCCTGCGGTGCCGCGGCAACTGATCGCAGAGCTGATCGACATCAACGACGACGGCGTGGTGCAGCTGGACGAGTCCTTCCCGGATCGGCAGCCCGACTGGACCTCGGACCGCATCGACTCGGGCCGGACGCCCGTCGAGCGGTTCACCGATCACCGGTCTGAGTCAACTGGTCGCTGAGAATTCCGCCACTGCTGCGCAGAGCGAACTGCTGAACGTGGCTGCCCGTTCGAGCTTCAGGCGTTCATAGCCCCGGACGGCTCGCGGGAGAGCGGCGATGGCAGTGGCCGCCGCCAATCGGTCAGCACTCAGACGATCGATGATCAGGTCGAGCGCCGCTTCGTATTCGGCGAGAATC
>JBBQLA010000344.1:0-3928 GCA_038327485.1 Acidimicrobiales bacterium | reverse complement strand
AGGATTCGTGCCTGGCCCGAATCGCGTGAACCGACCGCCACCTTCTTGCCCCGCAGCGATTGGAGGCCATCGAGTCCAGAACCCGCTCGGCCGACCATGACTGTGGTGAAGACGAGGTCGGTGTCGCGTGTCGCGAGGGCCACAGCCGTACCGTCGGTGCGGCGCAGCGTGCGGATCCACGCGACGTTGGTGTTCCACGCGATGTCGATGTGACCGGCGAGGAGCGCTTCGACCTGCCGTTCGTAGTTGGAGAACAAGACGAAATCCATCGGCGCCGCGCTGTCAGCGAAGTAGTCGCGGATCCCTTCCCAGATCGGGACCACGTTGGCGCTGTACGCGACAGCGCCAACGAGCAGCTCCTGGCGATCAGCCATCAGTGATGTCCTTTCGAGACTCAGAAGAGGTCCATGCCACAGAGGGCACGGCCGGCGAAGTCGAACAGCGCGTCGGATGTCGGGGCCATCACGAATCCGGCGCGTGCATCACGAGCGAATCGTTCGATTCCGAGATGCTTCGAGAATCCGGCGCCACCGGCAACCCGCATCGCAGTGTCGGTGATCCGAAGAGCCGCCTCGTTGCACGCCGCCTTTGTCGCCAATACGGCAAGGACGGTGCCGTCATCGGGCGTCGCGACCCGCGATGCGGTCTCTTTGAGCAGCGCCTCATGTGCTGCGAGGTCGGCCCATGCTTTCGCGAGGTAGGCCCGGATCGTTGGAAGGTCGGACAGGCTCGAATCGAGATGCTCGAGGCGGGCGCCCGACGCGTGACTGATCGCTGCCTCGAGCGCAGCGCGGGCCAATCCGAGCGAGACCGCAGAGTTGCCGAGGCTGAACCACGGCAGCACCACCTGCATCATCAGGCCGAAACCGCCCTTCTCGTCGCCGAGGCGCGCCCCGTCACCAACTTCAACATCGAGCCGCACTGGCGCGGAGTCATTGCCGCGGAGGCCGATCCCGTCGAAGGAGCCCAGCACGTTGACGCCCCGGGCCGTACGGTCGATGACGTAGAGGTTCGACTCGGTCATACCGCCGGAATCCGCTGCCAGGCAGCTCGCCACGTACACGTCTGCGGTGGTCGCGGACGTGACCCAGCTCTTGTCCGCACCAATCATCACCGAGCCCGAGCTGGTCCTGATTGCCTGCGAGACCGGGGCCCAGAAGTGACTCCGCGAGCCCTTCTCGCTGAACGCGAGCGTGGCCAACTTCGCACCCGAAGCGAGGTCGGCGAGGAGTTCGTCACCGCCGACAGCGGGTGGGGCCGCCGCAGTGACTGCGCTCGCCGACAGGTGCATCAGGTACACCATCGCCGTCGAACCACACGCCGATGCGACGGTCATCATCGCGTCGACCAGGTCTCGTGGCCCGCCGCCCAAGCCACCCACGCCCTCGGGCAGCAGCAAACCGAGGAGACCGGCGTCGGCCAGTGCGGCGACCTGCTGGGTGGGAAACGTTCCATCCCTGTCAACCACGGTGGCCGCGTCGCGGATGAGCGGAATCACCCCATCGACTCGATCGATCACTGCTCGGTTTGGCACTGTCAACTCCTCCTGATGGTGCTGGCTGTTGATGACTCTCGCACGAATCCTCGAATCGCAACCCGGCCTACCTCCGGCGCCTTCCAGAAAGATGGTTGAGATGGGTCGGTCATGAGTGCAGTCCCTCAGTGCGGGTGGTGGTGTCCGAGCATTGGGAGGGCGTGGGGCTCACCGTTGGCGATCCACTGGATGGTTCCCTGTCGGGCCCGATCGATGAGCTCTGCGCTCTGACTGAAGTCTGTCGGCGTCACCGTGATCGGACAGGGTGGCGGGATCAGGTGCACCGGCACGGGATAGGTTCGCTGGGAGGTTTCGGTGATGAATCGTTGCTGGACCAGCATCGTCAGGCCGTGAATCGCCATGGCCATGGCGCTCTTGGGTGGAGCTGGCAACCCACACGAGTAGCCGGACGACAGTACCCACACATCTGTCGCACCGGCGGCGATCGCCTGGCTGATCGGCGTGTTGTTGACGATGCCGCCGTCGATGAATGTCCTGCCATCGATCGTCACGGGAGGAAACACGCCGGGGATCGCCGCGCTGGCGAGGATGGCGTCGATCGCGGGCCCGTGATCGAGTCGAACCTCTTCGCCGGTCACGACGTCGGTCACGATGACCGAGAACGGAATGGCTGCATCCTCCAGGACGGTGAACGTCAGATGCTGTTCGAGCAGATGCGCGAGCCCGGTGCTCGGCACGAGGTTCGAGGCCCTTCCCGCGAAGCCGCGCAACCCGACGAGAGGCCGCAGCGGGAAAATCTGGCGGGACCGCAGTGATCGCCACAACTCGACGAGCGCGCCGATTGGACGTTCACCCGCCAGCCAGGCCCCGTTGACCGCGCCGACCGAGGTGCCGATCACCATGTCGGGTCGGATGCCCTCGGAGTAGAGCGCGTCGGCCATGCCAACCTGGACGGCGCCGAGGCTGGCACCGCCGGAGAGCACGAAGGCAGTGGTCATGTTTGGTGCGCTCGTTCCTCGGCTGGACCGATGTAGTCGGGGCACAGCGTCATCGCGCTGCTGGCGATCGCGATGTGCGAGAACGCCTGGGGAAAGTTGCCGAGCTGTTGGCCCGCGACGGGGTCGTACTCCTCTGCCAGGAGACCGACGTCGTTTCGCAAATCCAGCAATCGCTGATAGAGCGCGTTGGCGTCGTCGCCGCGACCCATCAGCGCGAGGCAGTCGACGAGCCAGAACGAGCACAGAAGGAACGCGCCTTCTTCGCCACCGACACCGTCGCCGTTGACGTCGACCTGGTAGCGCCGTACCAGTCCGTCGGTTGTGAGTTCGCGTTGGATCGCGTCGACGGTTGCGACCACCCTCGGGTCGTCGGGCGGGAGGAAACCGACGAGTGGAATCATCAGTGTCGACGCATCGAGCGCACGTCCCCCATACGACTGGGTGAACACACCACGGTGATCGACCGCATTCGCACATACCTCGGCGTGCACTTGCGCTCGTAGCTTGCGCCATTTCGCAGCGTCGCCGCCCAGCCCATGCTGCTCAACGGCTTTGACCGCCCGGTCGAAGGCCACCCAGGCCATCACCTTCGAATGGGTGAACTGGTCACGGCCGCCGCGAACCTCCCAGATGCCTTCGTCAGGGTTCTGCCAGTTTCCCTCGAGCCACTCCATCATCGCTTCCTGCACCCGCCAGGCGTTCTCCTCAGGGGCCAGACCGTGGCCACGGGCCTGGTGCATGGCATCCATGACCTCGCCGAACACGTCGAGCTGCACCTGATCCGCCGCCCCGTTGCCAACTCTGACCGGTCTGGAACCCTCGAAACCGTCCAACCACGGGAGCTCTAACTCGGGCAACCGCCGCTCACCGGCGAGTCCGTACATGATCTGCAGCCGCGACGGCTCGCCGGCCACCGCCCGAACCAGCCAGTCCCGCCAGCACCGAGCATCGTCGACGCATCCGCCCTTCAGCAACGCCAACAAGGTGAACGTCGCGTCGCGCAACCAGCAGTACCGATAGTCCCAGTTCCGAGAACCGCCGATCCATTCAGGAAGCGATGTCGTAGCAGCGGCGACGAATGAGCCGGTTGTCGCATGAGACAGACCCTTGAGGACCGTCAGCGATTGATGGACGTCGTCGCGGTAGGCGCCGTCATAACTCAGCCGAGACGACCACCCCGTCCACCACTCAAGCGTGGCTTCGACAGCGTCGTCGACATCGATTGGTGGCGGAGGGGCCTGGTGTGAGCGGTGCCAGGCCAACTCGAACGACACCCGGTCCCCCGCACGCACCGTGAACTCACCAACCGTAGCGAACCCCTCGCCGTGCAACTCGACGGGCGTGCGCAACACCAGAGCCTCGGGGCCGGCGATTGCGTGCACTGCGCGACCCGATCGGGTGACCCAGGGCACGATGCTGCCGTAGTCGAACCGCA
>JBBQLA010000343.1:0-3944 GCA_038327485.1 Acidimicrobiales bacterium | reverse complement strand
AAAGAAGCCGGCCGCCGTAAAGAAGCCAGCCGCCGTAAAGAAGCCAGCCGCCATAAAGAAGCCAGCCGCCACCAAGAAGAGGCCCGCCGCCAAGAAGCCAGCCGCCGTAAAGAAGCCGGCAGCGAAGAAGCCGGCCCACGCTTGATCTCGAAGCAGGTCGCGGCGCCGAACGAGACCCGAAACTGGAACGTGTTCTAGATTCTTCCCATGGCGTACAACATCGCAGATCTGTTCGAGCACGTCGTCGACGCGATCCCTGACCGCTTGGCGTTGGTCGACCGAGAGGTACGTCAGACCTTCGGCGAGCTGGAGGCCCGGTCCAACCGGATCGCCCACGCCTTGGCCGCTCGAGGCGTCGGTGCCGGCGACCACGTGGGTATCTACGCGCAGAACAGCCACGAGTGGGTCGAGACGATGTACGGCGCGTTCAAGCTCCGCGCCATTCCGATCAACATCAACTTCCGCTACGTCACCGACGAGCTGGCGTACCTGCTCGGCAACGCCGACTGCGTGGCCTGCGTCTTCGACCGCCAGTACGCCGATCGCCTGGAAGCAATCCACGACCATACGCCGACGCTGAAGTCGCTCATCTGGATCGACGACGGCACCGACGGCCCGACCGGCGACGCCGAGTCCTATGACGAGGTGTGCGCCGACGCGTCGGCCGAGCGCGACTTCGACGAGCGCTCCAACGACGACCTGTACGTGCTCTACACCGGCGGCACCACCGGCATGCCGAAGGGCGTGATGTGGCGCCAGGAAGACGTGTACTTCGCCCTCGGCCAAGGAATCGATGCGGTCACCGGCGAGCGCGTCGCCGACGAGTGGACCATGTCACGGAAGGCTGCGGCTTCCGGCGGCGGGCTGTCGTTCCTCGTGATCCCGCCGCTCATGCACGGCGCTGCGCAGTGGGGCTCCATGGGCCAGATGCTGCAGGGCAACACGATCGTGCTGCTGCCCAAGTTCTCGGGCGAAGACGTGTGGAAGGTCGTCGAGAAGGAGGGCGTGAACTCGGCGCTCATCACTGGCGACGCCATGGGTCGCCCCATGATCGACCATCTGCTCGAAGACCCGAGCCGCTACGACACGTCGTCGCTGATCGCGGTGTCGTCGTCGGCCGCCATTTTCTCTCCGACGGTCAAGGATCAGTTCCTCGACGTGTTTCCCAACTTGATCATCACCGACTCGATCGGGTCGTCCGAAGGTGGCTTCAACGGCATCAAGATGGTGGGCAAGGGCACGACCCAACAGCAGGGCGGCCCCACGGTCATCCCCGGCCCAGATGTGGCCGTGCTCAACGACGACCTCGAGTTGATCGATCCGTCGAGCAACGAGGTCGGCAAGCTCGGTCGGACCGGCAACATTCCACTCGGCTACTACAAAGACGAGAAGAAGACGGCTGAGACGTTCATCACTGCGGCCGATGGTCGCCGCTACGCAATGGGCGGCGACATGGCGAACTGGGAGCCGGACGGCTCGCTCACGCTGCTCGGTCGCGGTTCGACCACCATCAACTCCGGTGGCGAGACGATCCACCCCGAGGAGGTCGAGCAGGCGCTCAAGGATCACCCGGCGGTATTCGACTGCATCGTGGTCGGGGTGCCCGATGAACGGTGGGGCCAGACCGTAGCTGCGGTCGTTCAGTTCCGCGAAGGTCACGTGGCCGAGCTCGACGACCTGGCCAACCACGCCCGCTCGTTCGTGGCCGGCTACAAAGTGCCGCGCGAGCTGCACGTGGTCGAGCTGATCGAGCGCTCGCCGTCAGGAAAGCCCGACTACCCCTGGGCCGTCAAACTCGCCCGCGGAGATCGTTAGCCACGCCCATAACACGGGCGAATTCGTCAGGCGATGGCGCCAGAGGATCGCAGCGCTTCGAGCTCGGGCGCCGAGACCCCCCACGCGCTCAGCGCAGCGTCGGTGTCCTCTCCGACCAGTCGAGGGCGCGTTGGAATACCGGGCGGTGTACGACTGAACCGCGGCGCCGGCCCCGGCTGCTGCGTGCCCGCCACATCGACAAAGGTCCCCCACTCCTGGAGCTGCGGGTGCGACGGCGCCTCACCCATGGTCAGCACCGGCGCGACGCAGGCATCGGTCCCATCGAAGCGCGAGGTCCACTCGTCGCGGGTCCGGGTGGCGAACACCTCGGTGAACCGCTCCCGCAGGTCGGGCCACCGCGTTTGATCCATCTGCTCCCCGAACTCGGAGGCATCCATCCCCAGTCCCCTCATGAGCGCTGCGAAGAACTGCGGCTCGATGGCCGCGACCGACACCACCCCTCCGTCGCGGCAGAAGTAGCAGTCGTAGAATGGCGCGCCCGAATCCAAGAGGTTGGTGCCACGCTCGTCGGACCAGAAGCCCGTGGCGTGCGCGCCGAACAACGGTGCCATCAGCAGCGCGGCGCCGTCGACCATCGCAGCGTCGACCACCTGTCCTCGGCCTGACACCGACCGCTCCACCAACGCCGCGCACACACCCAGGGCCAACAACATCCCGCCGCCTCCGAAGTCGGCCACGAGATTGAGCGGCGGCGTCGGCAACTGTCCGGCCCGACCGACGTGCGCCAGCACGCCCGCGATCGACAGATACGACAAGTCGTGCCCGGCGCGATCGGCCAGCGGCCCGGTTCGGCCCCAGCCGGTCATGCGGCCATACACCAGCCGGTCGTTGACCGCGGTCACCTGATCGGGTCCGACGCCAAGGCGCTCAGCCACCCCCGGCCGGAACCCCTCGACGAAAACGTCCGCACTGGCCGCCAGCTCCAACATCAGGGCGGTGCCATCGGGGTGCTTCAGGTCGACGGCCACGCACGGGCGGTTGCGGGTGAGCACATCCCACTTCACCAGTTCCTCGGGCGGAGTGTCCGACGACAGCATCTGCACCCGGTCCGGCCGTTCGACGCGCAAGACGTCCGCGCCGAGGTCGGCCAAGATCATGGCGGCGAACGGGGCCGGCCCCAACCCGCCCAGCTCGATGATCCGAAGGCCAGAGAGCGGCCCGCTCACGAGAGTTCGCTCACGGTGATGTGAGTGCGGCATCGGCGGCCCAGCGGTAGTCGGGTTTGCCGGTCGGCGACCGCACCACCTCGGCCACGACGGTGAGGTCGCGCGGCACCTTGTAGCCGGCGATGAAGGTCCGACAGTGCGCCGCCAACTCCTCCAAGGTGGCGGACTCGCCTGGACGGAACGACACCACCGCAGCCACCCGCTGCCCGAATCGTTCGTCGGGCACGCCCACCACCACGGCGTCGTATACGTGCGGATGCGACTTGAGAGCGCCCTCGACCTCCTCGGGGAACACCTTCTCGCCGCCGGTGTTGATCGATCCCGAACCCCGACCCAACAGCGTGATCGAACCGTCGGCCTCGACGGTGGCGGCGTCGCCGGTCACAACCCAACGACAACCTGCCACTTCGACAAAGGTGGCTGCAGTCGCTTCGGGCTGACGGTGGTAACCGAGGGGGATCCGCCCCGACAGGGCCACCCGACCGATCACTCCGGACCCCGGGGCCACTTCTGTCAGGTCATCTGCCAATACCGTGGTGCCGTCGCCCAGCCGCGTGAAGCGAGTGACACCACCCGAGTTCGACCCCGGCTCGAGCCGCTGCGATCCCTGCGCCCCGGTCTCCGACGATCCGAAGCCGTCGGTCACCGTGGATGTGGGCAAGATCTCGTGCAGACGATCCTTCAGCGACGCGGACAACGGCGCTCCTCCTGAGCCCAACGCGAACAGCGACGTCGTGTCGTACGGGCCCGACAGGTCCCACTCGTCGACCAGCGGGCGGGCCATGGCATCGCCCACGATGATCAAGGTCGACACCTTCTCCTCAGCGAGGGTGCGCCACACCTGCGCCGCGTCGAACGACCCGGGCAACAGCACTACCCGAGCGCAGGCGAACCACACCGAGATCGACGTCCACTGCGCCGCGGCGTGCATGAGCGGGGCCA
>JBBQLA010000342.1:0-3944 GCA_038327485.1 Acidimicrobiales bacterium | reverse complement strand
TACCCGACGGTCCGACGCCCCCGAACGGCAGGGTGTCGGGCAACAGGTGGACCATCGTGTGATTCACGCAGGCGCCGCCTGACGATGTCTCGGCGAGGACCCGGTTCGAGATCGAACCGCTCTCGCTGAACACGTACAACGCGAGGGGCTTGGGGCGAGTGTTCACGAAGTCGATGGCGTCGGGGATCGAGTCGACCGAGATGATCGGCAGGATCGGACCGAAGATCTCCTGGGTCATCAACTCGGAATCGAGGTCGGGGTCGACGATGATCGTGGGCGAGATGTAGCGCTTCGACACATCGCCGTCGCCGCCTACCACGATCCGACCGCCGGCGGTGCCGATCAGGTTCATCAGCCGGCCGTGCTGGCGCTCGGTGATGATGCGCCCGAAGTCGGGGCTGGTGGCGACGTCGCGACCGTAGAACTGGCCGAGCGCACCGACCAGCTCGTCGACGAAACGGTCACGGACCGATGCCTCGACCAGCACGTAGTCGGGGGCGATGCAGGTCTGACCGGCGTTGATGAACTTGCCGAAGAGCACTCGCTTGGCCGCCACCTTGAGGTTGGCATCGGCAGCGATGATGGTCGGGCTCTTGCCCCCCAACTCGAGAGTGACGGGCGTGAGGTGCTTGGCCGCTGCGGCCATGACGATCTTGCCCACGTTGGTGGAACCGGTGAAGAGAATGTGGTCGAAGGCGTGCTCGAGCAGCGCTGTCGTCTCCGGCACTCCGCCCTCGACGACCACGACGGCGTCGTTGTCGACATACTGCGGAATCAGCCGTGCCAGCGTGGCGGTACACGCGGGCGACAACTCCGACGGCTTGGCCACGACGCAGTTGCCGGCGGCCAGTGCCGCGGCGAGTGGCTCGACCAGCAGCTGGATCGGGTAGTTCCACGGCGAGATCACCAGCGCCACGCCCAGTGGCTCCTTGATGATCTCAGCCTTGCCGGGGAGCGAACGGAAGCCGGCTCGCTGCTTCTCTGGCCTGGCCCATTCGTCGAGGTGATCGATCAGGTGCTGCACGTGGGGTCGGCTGATGCCGATGTCGGCGGCGAATGCCTCGACCACCGGTCGACCGAGGTCTTCCTGCAATGCGGCGATGAACTCGCCCTCGTGGTTTCGCAGCATGTCGAGCAAGCCCTGCAGCTGACGTTTGCGCCATGCAACCGGTCGTGTGAGCCCCGACTCGAAGGTGGTGCGCAGACCGGCAATCAGTTCGCCGTAGGCATCGCTCGCGGACGATGACTCGGGCGATGACGAGCCAGTGGATGGAACTGCAGTGTCGGTCACGATGAACCCCTTGCGATCTCGGAGCCCAGGGCTCCTGCTTCGTGAAGGCTACCCTCCGCCACGTGGAGCTGACCGACGCGTGGAGTGTGCTGTGCATGGACCCGTCGGCCGATGCCGGCGTGGTCCGGACCCGCTATCTCGAACTCGTTCGTGCGGCCCACCCCGACGTGTCGAGCCATTCCGATGCTGCTGAGACGACAGTCGAGCTCAACCTGGCATTCCGAGCCATCCGCGACGCCATGGTGATGGAGTTGGCCCCGCTGGGCCAGGCGTGGATGGAACCGGGACGCGACATCGTCACCGTGGCGATGCTCGACGACGACACCATTGCGATTGAGGCACCCCCGGGCGAGACCTACCTGCGTCTGATCGAAGCGTGTCACCAATTGGGCGAAGTGGTGCACGTCGAGCCCATGTCCGGTCTGTTGTCGGTCATCGTCGAGTTCGTCGACGGGCCCACGTGTCAGCTGCTGTTGACCTTGCAGGGTCGCGCCACCGGCATGACGGAGGTGTTCTGCACCATCGAGTCGTTTCAAGCGGCCGAACCGCCGCCGATCGAGGCCGTCACGAGATTGCTGCTGGACGAGCTACTCGCCACCAACCTGTGACCCGACTCGAAGGCGGGCCGACCGCAGCGTCATCCAGCCGACACCCATCACGACCGCCACGACCAGCAGGCTGACGACGTCGGGCTCGACCGGCGATCGGCCGAACATCGCCAGCTGACACAGCAGCCCGAGCCCGACGTTGCGGACGATGTCGAGCGGAGTGATCGGACGATCAGGCGTCGCTCCGAAACATGCACAACTCACCCGTACGCCTGAACGCAGTGCCCGCGCCAGCACCACGCAGAACGCCACCAGTAGGAACAACGCCAACGCGGCACCGACGGGCGCGACCACGATCAGCAGCACGGCGGCCCCCAGCTCGACGACTGGAACCACCGTGGCCAGCGCCGCTGGAGCGATCAGGCCGAGCGCGGTGAAGGAATCGACCGTGGCCGATCGGCCACCGAGCTTGAGCACCGCGGCCCATGCGAAGACAACGGCCAGGCCGATCGCCGCAGCGTCGGCCAGACCGGACGCGGTCACCGGAGGGCGGCAGCGACCGCCAGCGCGGCTTCGTCGATGAACCGCTTGCCGATGTCGGTGATGGCGGCCATACCCATGACACCGTGGATGGCGCCGTCGTAGCGAGTGTGGCTCACGACGACACCAGCGTCGGCCAAGGCCTTGGCGTAGGCCTCACCCATGTCACAGAGCGGGTCGTACTCGCACGTCATGACCAGCGCCGGCGGCAGACCTTCGTGTGTTGCGGCCTTGATCGGGCTGAGCTTGGGGTCGGAACGATCCGCGTCCTCGGGGATGTAGCAGTCGGCGAAGAACAACATGTCGTCGAGAGTCAGGAAGTAGCCCTCGGCGTTGGTGGTCATCGACTCGTAGATCGGCTCGTCGAGTGTCGGGGTCATGTCGACGACCGGGTACACCAGCAGCTGGAACCGCAGGTCCGGGCCCCCTTCGTTCTGCACCCGCAAGGCGGTGACCGCCGTCAGGTTGCCGCCGGCCGAGTCACCGCCGATGGCGATCCGTGAGCCGTCGCCACCCAGTTCCGCGGCGTGGTCGCCAACCCAGCGCAGGGCGGTGAGGCAGTCATCGCTCGCCGCGGGTGCGGGATGCTCGGGAGCCAGGCGATAGTCGACCGACACGACCATGGCGCCGGAACCTTCGGCCAGATAGCGGCAGTCACGATCGTGGGTGGCGATGCTGCCGATCACGAATCCCCCACCGTGGAAGAACACCAGGATCGGGGGCTGCTCGACACCCGCGGGGCGGTAGACCCGGACCGGGATCTCTCCAGCGGGGCCGGGGATCGTGAGGTCCTCGGTGATCACCGAGGCGGGGCCGTCGCCCAACATCGTCACCATGCCGTCGAAGATGGCCCGGAACTCGGGGGCGCGCTCCCTGGTCCATTGTTCGGGAGGTGCCGAGTTCACCAATGCCAGGACGTTCGGGAGCTGACTGTCGACCGGCATGTGGGATCTCCCGGAGTCTGTGGTGGGCGAAGCGTACCGTCAGACCGCCACACCGTCCGGTTCGCCACCATCGTCGACCCCCACAGGAAGCTCACGCTGCGCTTCCCACGCTGCGATGGCGTCACCCATGGGAGTGGCCGGCGCGCCACCCACGAACGGCCAGATCTCGTTGGCAATTCGACGCCAGTTGGCGGTCGCGCCGAGCTCGGCGAACAAGGCGTACAGGCCGAGGTTGATGCGCTGAACGATCACCATCGACGGTGGCACGTTGGCGGACTTGATGATCTCTGCGAACGGGCCGCTCAGGTCGAAGTAGCGGCGAATCGACTCGCTGGCGTACTCCTTGGTGACCGACATCTCCTCATCGCGCAACACGAACTCGTAGAAGTGTCGGAAGTAGTCGAAGGCCAGTTCGTCGGCGGCCTTCGAGGTCTTCTTGTAGAAGCCGATTCGCTGAGTGTGCTCGACGAACCGCTCCACGTCAGGGCGCAACACCATGGTCTCGATGAGGTCCTCGAACAGCGACAGCTCCTCCGGTGAGAACACCTTGCACAGTCCGTAGTCCAGGAAGGTCACGCGCCCTCCGGGGTGAAAGAGGTAGTTGCCGGGATGGGGGTCGCC
>JBBQLA010000341.1:0-3952 GCA_038327485.1 Acidimicrobiales bacterium | reverse complement strand
TGGCTTCGGGGCGGATCCGACGGCGCCGGCGGTGGCGTTCGAGCAGTGGTACTCCCACGTCGACGAGTTCGATCCCGCGCCCGACTGCGCAGAGCTCTGGTGTCGGGCCGCCGTCGATGCCGGGATGGGCTACGTGGTCATGGTGGCGAAGCACCACGACGGAGTGTGCAACTTTCCGTCGACCTCGCCGTCGCGTCAGTTGGCCGGTCGGCGCGATCTGGTGGCCGAGCTCACCACGGCGGCACGGCAAGCGGGTCTGCGGGTGGGGCTGTACTTCTCGCTGTCGGATTGGGGCCAAGCCGACTATCCGGCGTGGGATCCGTCGATGGTGCCGTACTCCTTCATCGGCTACCCGAGGCCACCGGCGGAGCAGTGGCAGCGCTACCTCGGCCATCTCCGATCGCAGCTGCGTCAGCTGCTGGGCGACTATGGGCGCATCGACGAGGTGTGGTTCGACGGGGGATGGGAGCGCACTCCCGACGAGTGGGAGACCCCGTCATTGGAGGCGTTCATTCGTGAGCTGCAGCCCGAGATCCTGATCAACGATCGGTTGCCCGGTGCCGCCGCCGACTTCACCACGCCCGAGCAATTGGTACCGGCCCAGCGTCCCGACGGCCGCACCGAGACCTGCATGACGCTCAACCGCTCGTGGGGGTGGGTGCCCACCGACACCGACTACAAGACCGGTCGCGACGTGGTGCACCTGTTGTCGGCGGTCGCCGCGCTGGGCGGGAATCTGTTGCTCAACGTGAGCCCGCGCGCGGATGGGTCGCTCCCGCCCGAGCAGACCGACGCGCTCGGGCGGGTCGGCGGATGGATGCGCCGGCACCCCCACGCCATCATCGACACCCAACCCGGGCTCGAGCCGTGGCAGTGGAACGGTCCGTCGACGCGTTCGACCTCGGGTGACCTCCACCTCATCTGCGTGATGCGCCCCTACGACACGGTCACCGTCCGCGGCGTCAAGGTGCGTCGGGTCGAGCGGGTGATCGAGATGTCGAGCGGCACCGAGCTGGACTGGACCATCAGGGTCTCGGCGCTCGACGAATTGATCGGCGGCGACTGTGCCGGTGAGTTGGTGATCACGGTGCCATCTGAGCTGGTCGACGATCTGGCCACCGTCCTGACAGTGCAATGGAGCGACTGACGTTCGCTACAGTCCGGCCATGGACCACACCTCGCGATACGGGCTCATCGCCACGCTCGCCGGAGTCGCGCTGTTCGTGACCGGCCTGCAGAAGAAGGTCGTCAATCCGGTCATCGGGTGGGTCGGGCTGCTGGGACTGTTGATCGCCGCGTTCGTCATCGGCGCGGTCGCCATCACCGCCAAGATGCGTCAGAACCGCGCCGCGCTGGTCGCCGCGATGGCCGTTGTCAACGCTCCGCGCTGAGCCCATGCCCGAGCAGTTGCCCGAGCAGTTGACAGAGCAGCTCGTTCGCTGCGTCCACGGCGCGGCCAGCGTGGATGGGCTCGACAGTCCGTACGACACCGTCCACTTCCGACTGTTCCATCCCGCCAAGTTCTCCGGTGACGACGCCGAACGCATGACCGGCAGGGTCCCTGCCGATGACTCCATGGCGCCTTGGCCCGTCATCGTCTGGCTGCCGGGCATCAACATCGGTCCTGAGAGCTATCGCTGGCTGGCGGTGCGAGCGGCTCGTGCCGGGTTCGCCTTCGTGACCATGGCGCTCGTCGGCGACACGCTGCCCGGCGTCGTCGGCATCACTCCTGGCATCGACCTCGACGCGGTGAAGCCGGGCGCCTATGGCACCGTTCCCAGCGCCATCGCGGTCGGTCCGCTGTTGGCGGCCATCGCCGAGCTGAACGCCGACGGTCCGCTCGCCGGTCTGTTGGACCTCGACCGGGTGCTGTTGGGTGGTCATTCCGGGGGAGGGTCGGTGGCGTTGCAGAACGCCAACCCCGAGTGGTTCGCCGGCGTGGTGGCGTGCGCCACCTTCGCCTCGCACCTCATGGCCGCCACCATGTTGGGCTGGGAAGCCAACAGTGTGTTGCGCATGCCGGCGGACGTGGCCACGTTGATACTGGCGGGCGAACTCGACGGGGTGATGGCCAACAGCGCGGATCGCTACGGCACTGCGCAGAACGACGAGCGCCACGACCCGGTGTGGCGGACCTTCGACGAATCGGTGTGGGGCGGTTGGGGGGAGAGCCACCTGGCCGTCGTGAGGGGCGCACCGCACACCGCGATGGTGTGGCCGACTGATCACACCACCGCACGGGGCTTCCTCGACCCGCCGGCGACCCGCCCGTTGGAGGACCTGACCGCCGACATCGGTGACGCCATCGTGGCCTTCGCGCAGGCCACCTTGCGGCCCGAGGGCGGATCGCACGATCAGGTGGCCGAGCTGCTGGCCGACGAGACCCGGTACTCGCGTTCCGCCCGCCGTTGAGCGAGGACAGCGGCCCGGAATCGAGTGGTAACGTTGTTCCGTCCAGCGGAACAGAGGCCCCCGAGGTGGTGTGAGGATGACGGTCGGAACCCGCCGCACGCCCACTGGACGCACGCCCACTGGACGCACGCGGTGCCGGTGGATCCTCTGCCTGGTGGCGGTGGGTGTCCTGCTGGGCGCCACCGCCGGCTGCGGCATCAAGCGCAGCGCGGCCCAAGCTGCCGCTGAGACCACCAAGGCGCAAACCGGCATCGTCAAGGTCGGCTTCATCGTGTTGGACACCAAAGCGCTGTCGGAGGCCTTGGGCCTGAGCTTCGTCGATTCCGGTGACGCGTCAGCGCAGATCAATGCGTTGGCCGCCAACGTGAACTCCCGTGGCGGTATCGGCGGCCGCACGTTGGTGCCGGTCATCAAGGTGTTCGACGCATTCGGGGACAACAAGCTCAAAGAGGAACAGCTCTGCAAGTACTTCACCCAGGACGAGAAGGTCTTTGCCGTCGTGTTGCAGGGCCAGTTCCAGGCCAACGCCCGCCCGTGCTACGCCCAGGACAAGACGGTGATGCTCGACGGCACCCCGTACCCAGTGGTGCAGAAGACCTTCGAGCAGTTGGCGCCGTACCTGTGGCAGCCGAGCTACCCGGAGTACAGCGGCTTCATGGACGGCCTCATCCGTGGTCTCGACAAGACCAAGTGGTTCGTGGGCGGGACGGTCGCCGTGCTCGGGATCGACACGCCGGACAACCGTGACCTGTACTCCGGCCAGGTGGCCCCGGCCATGGCTCGCATCGGGGTCAAGGCGGTGGACGTGCGTTGGATCGACGGCTCCAGCGGCGCCAGCCTGCAGGCCGGTCAGGACCAGGCGGTGCTGTCGTTCAAGGCCAAGCAGGCCGATCGGCTCGTGGTGATCGGCGGCCAACGACTGGCGGCCTACATGATGCAGACGTCCAAGAGTCAGAAGTTCGCCCCGCGCTTCGCCATCACCACCTGGGACAGCCCCGAGTTCGCCATCAACAACTACACGGACGCCATGAAGGGAGCGGCCGGGGCCAGCGTCTCGCCCGCTCAGGATGACGTGCCCGAGCGGGATCTCCCGTTCCCCAGCGGCGCCGGAGAGACGGCGTGCATCAAGACCCTCGCCGCCGCCGGCCAGAAGTTTGCCGGGCGCAGCAACGCCCGACAAGCAGTCCTCTACTGCGACGCCGTCACGCTGCTGCGACAGGCGTTCGAGGGTTACACCGGCGAACTGACCGCCGAGGCCTTCCGTGATGGGGTGCAGCGTCTTGGCAAGGAATGGGTGTCGGCCTCGACGTACTCATCGTCGTTCGACAAGGGCGACTACGCCGGCGCCAACGGCTTCCGCCCGATCGTCTTCGACCCGGCGTGCACGTGCATGTCGCTCGGAGGTGACGTGATCCCCGTGGCCCGACAGTGACCGCGGACGATCGCGCCGCGCTGTTCCCGTACCTCGGCGGTCGCGGTTTCGCCCCGCTGTTGTCGCTGGCGGCGATCTCAGGCGCCGCGGCCACGCTGCCGGCGGTGT
>JBBQLA010000340.1:0-3956 GCA_038327485.1 Acidimicrobiales bacterium | reverse complement strand
TGCGGCGAACGGGTGAAGTTCCAGGCCAAGATGCGCAACCGGCAGGTGATCTGCAATGTGTACACCGAAGGTGCATGGTCACACATCGAGCACTTCCACGCGGCGTGTTACGAGGAGGCCAAGCACCCCCACGGCGACATCGTCGGCCCGCTCGACGCTCGTCGCAGCCCCAGCCCGTCGCAGATGCTCAACGCCGCCAAGACCGCTTGACCGAACTCCGCTCACCCCCGCTCCCTGGGTCGCAACCCTGGGCGGTCTCACAGATCGGTTCTGGGCGATCTCTGGCCGTCATCGACGCGTGAGCGCTCGATTCGTCCAGAGAATCTCCGCCGGGTCAGGCGTCGAGCAATGAGATGATGAGCGCAGACTGAGTGGCTGGGTCGCCATTGGCTGGTCGAAGTGTGAGCTCGGGATGCTCGGGTGCTTCGTAGGGGTCGTCGATCCCCGTGAAACCGGGGATCTCACCGGCACGAGCCTGGGCGTAGAGGCCTTTGGGATCGCGTTGCTCGCACAGCTCGATTGGGGTGTCGACGAAGATCTCGAGGAAACGCAGACTCGCTGCCGTCGTCGTGGCTCGCGCCGCATCGCGCGCCGCCCGATACGGCGAGATCAGGGGAACCAACGCCACGACGCCGGCCTCGGCGAACAGGATCGCCACCTCGGCAACCCGTCGGATGTTCTCGGTGCGATCCGCCTCGGAGAAGCCGAGGTCCGAGCACAGACCGTGTCGCACGTTGTCGCCGTCGAGCCGAACGCAGGGCTGACGTCGCTCCACCAGTTGCCGCTCGACCGTCGCGGCCACGGTCGACTTGCCCGAACCCGACAACCCGGTCAGCCACACCACGGCGCCCGACGCGCCGAGAGCACCCCATCGATCGTCCCGGCTCAGTTCGCCGTCGTGCCACGTGACGTTGCTGGCGGCCCCACCCATGCTCACGTCAGAGGACCATTCCGGCGGCAACGGTGTTGTTCGTGGCCTCGTCCACCAGGATGAACGACCCGGTCTCACGGTTGCGGCGGTATTCGTCGACGAACAGCGGCTGGGTGGTCCGCAGGGTCACGCGACCGATCTCGTTGAGCGCCAACGCGTGGATGTCGTCACGGTGCAGCGTATTGATGTCGAGGCGGTACTGAATGTCCTTGACCATGGCCCGCGCCCAGCGAGTGGTGTGTTTGATGGCGAGCTTGGCGCCGGGAGTCAGCGTCGATGCCTCGGTCAACCAGCACACCATGGCGTCGAGATCCTGGGTGGCCACCGGCTGGTTGTTGGGGCGACAGATCATGTCGCCTCGTGACACGTCGATCTCGTCGGTCAACGAGATGGTCACCGACATCGGCGCGTAGGCCTCGGTCACTGGACCGTCGGCGGTGTCGATCGACGCGATCTTCGAGGCGAATCCCGACGGCAGCACCACGACGTCGTCGCCCGGCTTGAGCACTCCCCCGGCCACGCGACCGGCGTAGCCGCGGTAGTAGTGGAACTCGGCTTGATGCGGCCGGATGACGTATTGCACGGGGAAGCGCGCATCGATCAGGTTTCGGTCCGATGCGATGTGCACCTCTTCGATGTGGTGCAGGAGCGAGCCCCCCTCGTACCACGGCATGTTCTCGCTGCGGCTCACCACGTTGTCGCCATTGAGAGCTGACACCGGAATGAACGTGAGGTCCGAGACCTCGAGCTTCGCGGCGAAGTCGCGGAACTCGTTGCGGATCTCCTCGAAGACCTTCTCGTCGTAGTCGACGAGGTCCATCTTGTTGACCGCCAGCACCAGGTGCGGAATGCGTAACAACGACGACAGGAACGCGTGACGACGAGACTGCTCCAACACGCCCTTGCGGGCGTCGATCAGCACGATCGCCACGTCGGCGGTCGACGCGCCGGTCACCATGTTGCGGGTGTACTGCACGTGACCGGGGGAGTCGGCGCTGATGAACGTGCGCTTGGGGGTGGCGAAGTAGCGGTAGGCCACCTCGATGGTGATGCCCTGCTCGCGTTCGGCGCGAAGGCCGTCGGTCAGCAGCGCCAGGTTGGTGTACTCCGAGCCCATGTGGATGCTGGCCTGCTCGACCGCTTCGAGTTGGTCGGCCAAGATCGACTTGGTGTCGTAGAGCAGTCGGCCGATCAGGGTCGACTTGCCGTCATCGACCGAGCCGGCGGTCGCGAGGCGCAGCAGCTCGGTGGCATCGCTGTACGCGGCCATCAGAAGTACCCCTCGCGCTTGCGGTCTTCCATTGCAGCTTCCGACGCTCGGTCATCGGCGCGCGTCGCTCCCCGTTCGGTGATGCGCGACGAGGCCACTTCAGCGATTACTTCGCTCACTGTGGCCGCATCGGACTCAACGGCGCCGGTGCACGATGCATCGCCCACAGTGCGATAGCGAACGGTCCGCACCTCGGGGACCTCGCTCTCCTGCACCGTGACGGCCGGCGTGACCGCCAACCACATGCCGTCGCGCAGGAACACCTCGCGCTGATGGGCGTAGTAGATCGACGGCAGCTCGATGGACTCGACGTCGATGTAGGACCAGATGTCGAGCTCGGTCCAGTTCGACAGCGGGAAGACCCGGAGGTGTTCGCCCTTGCGGTGTCGACCGTTGTAGAGGCTCCACACCTCGGGTCGCTGGTTCTTGGGATCCCACTGACCGAACTCGTCGCGGAAGCTGAATACCCGCTCCTTGGCCCGGGCCTTCTCCTCGTCGCGCCGAGCACCACCGAACACTGCGTCGAAGCGATTCTCCTCGATGCCACGCAACAGCGTGGCCGTCTGGAGCTGGTTCCGCGAGGCCAGGGGCCCGGTCTGTTCGATGGATCGCCCAGCATCGATGTCGTCCTGCACCGACGCCACGATGAGGCGCACTCCCAGTCGCTCGACGGCGTCATCGCGGAACTCGATGACCTCGGCGAAGTTGTGCCCGGTGTCCACGTGCATCACCGGGAACGGGATCTTGGCCGGAGCGAACGACTTGATGGCGAGGTGCAACATGACGACGCTGTCCTTGCCGCCGCTGAACAGCAGCGCCGGCCGTTCGAACTCGGCCGCAACCTCACGCATGATGTGGATCGCCTCGGACTCGAGGGCCCGGAGGTGGTCGACTCCGTATTGCAGGGTGGCCGTCATCGGACGACACCGTAGCAATCCCGACCCATCTGGTCATCTTTCGGATACGGTCGGAACATGCCTACCCCGACTGACGATTGCTCACTCGACCAGTGGTGGGAGGGCGGAACGCACAAATCCTTCGAGCTGGGTGGCGAACTGCGCGACGTGTTCGTTCGCGTCGATGAACCCGACGCCGGCGTCGACGCAGACGGTGGCGCTCTCACCATCACGTTCGTGCACGGCTACCCGTCCAGTTCGTTCGACTGGGTACCGGTGTTGGCTCGTCTCGGTGGCGGCTTCCGAACCATCTGCTTCGACCTCCTGGGCTTCGGGGCCAGCGAGAAGCCACACGACCACGCCTTTTCGATCGCCGAGCAGGCTGACCTCGTCGGAGCGGTGTGGGCCTCGCTCGATGTGCACGACACGGTGTTGGTGTGCCACGACTATGGCGACACCGTGGGCCAGGAGCTTCTGGCCCGCGCCGCGGAGGGCACCGGCCCGACACTCACCTCGTCCCTGTGGCTCAACGGTGGGATCTACCCCGAGCAGCACCGTCCAACCGACGGCCAGAAGGCCCTGCACGACGATGACGGCGGTGCAGCGCTCGCGGCGATGATGGACCTGTCCATGTTCAGCTACGGCTTCTCCCTGGTGTTCGGGCCCGACACCAAGCCCAACCAGGCCGCGCTCGCCGAACAGTGGCGGGCGGTGTCACGTGACAACGGCCACGAACTCCTGCACGACCTGCTGCACTACATCGCCGAGCGACGAGCCAACCGCGCTCGATGGGTCGGCGCACTCGAAACGGCGCAACCACCACCTCGTCTGGTCTGGGGCATGGTCGACCCGGTTTCCG
>JBBQLA010000339.1:0-3958 GCA_038327485.1 Acidimicrobiales bacterium | reverse complement strand
GGCGCTTCGCTTCGGTCAGACGCCGCTCGATGGAGCCGACCGACCGCAACTCACCGCCGAGTCCGACCTCGCCGACCACCACCATGTCCGATGGGAGCGGCTTCTGCGCCAGCGACGACGCCACGGCCAGCGCCAACCCGAGATCGGCGGCGGGTTCGACCAGCCGGGCACCACCGGCGGCCATCACGTAGGTGTCGACGCCGTTCAGGGGCAAGCCGACGCGACGGTCGAGCACCGCCAGCATCATGGCGACGCGACCCGGATCGACCCCCTGCGATTGGCGACGCGGGCTCGGCAGCGGCGACGGCGCCACCAGGGCCTGCACCTCGACCAGCAGGGGACGACGGCCTTCCATGGTGGGGATGACCACCGATCCGGGCACGCCCGGTCGGCGATCGGCCAGAAACACCTCGGACGGATCCTCGACCGCCAACAGCCCGCCCTCGCCCATGGCGAGCAGTCCGAGCTCCTGGGTGGACCCGAAGCGATGTTTGACCGCCCGCAGGACCCGCAACGCATGGTCGGACTCGCCCTCGAACGAGATGACCGTGTCGACGATGTGCTCGAGCACGCGCGGTCCGGCCAGCGAACCGTCCTTGGTGACGTGGCCCACCAGGATCACGCACAGACCGGTTGCCTTGGCCATCTGCACCAACTGATGGGCGCAGTGTCTGACCTGGCCCACTGAACCCGGCGCCGAGGTGAGCGTGGGGTCACCGATGGTCTGGATGGAGTCGATGACCAGCACAGACGGCTTGACCGCCTCGAGGTGACCGAAGACGTGGCCCAGGTTGGTCTCGGCGGCGAGGAACATCTTGCGGCGCAGCGCTCCCAGGCGCTCGGCCCGTTGACGGATCTGTTGGGCTGACTCCTCACCCGACACGTACAGCACCACCTGGTCGGTGGCGATGCCGGCCATGACCTGGAGCAACAAGGTGGACTTGCCGATGCCCGGCTCGCCCCCGATCAAGGTGACCGAGCCGGGGACCAGACCGCCGCCCATGACGCGGTCGAACTCAACCACACCGGTGGGTCGCGGCACCGCTCCGCTGGCATCGACCTCGATGATCGGTCGGGCCGGCGACGACGGAGCCAGCGCCATCACACCTCGGGTCGCCGGGACCGACACGTCGGTCGGCTCTTCTGCGATGGAGTTCCAAGCGCCACAGGAGTCGCACTTGCCGGCCCACTTGGGCGCGTCCTCACCGCACTCGGCACATCGGAACGCCGTCTTCACCCGTGGTGCCGTAGATCGTGTTGCCATGGATCGAACAGTAGTTCGCCCCTGTGACAGCGAGGCGAACCGTCTCAGTCGAAGAGCTCTTCGTCCATCACCTCGTAGATGTGGTGACTGCCCGAGGACACACGCGCCACGATGCACACTCCCACCAGGATCGGCACCTGCCGCCAGCCGAACATCTCCACTCCCAGAACGATCGCCGCCATCGGCGCGTTCGCGGCGGCGCCGAACAGCGCCACGAATCCCACGCGGGCGGCAATCTGACGGGGCACCCCCACCCAGCCGGCGACGGTCGATCCCAACACCGATCCCATGACGAACGTCGGCGTGACCTCCCCCCCGGGGAATCCGGCGCCCAGAGTGACCGACGTCAGCGCCAACTTGAGGGCGAAATTCGACCAGCCCCCCTGGCCATCGAGCGCCCGTTGCAGCAACGGCAACGACAGCCCCAACTCGTCCCAGCCGGAGAACACCAACGCAGCGACGACCACGACCGCACCGCCCAGCGCGGCCCGCACCGCTGGATGCGACGAGACGTGGTCGAGCAGTGCCCGAACCCCCTCGATGAGTCGCGGGAAGGCGAGGGCTCCAGCGCCGAGGGCGACGGCCACCACCAGCCACCTGAGCGAGTCGGACCAGCGAACACCTCCCGCGTAGAACCCGTCGTAGTGAGTGTGTGTCACCCCGAGTGACAGCACCGTCACGTGACCCACGATCGCAGCGGGAATCACCGCAGCAACCGCTCGAGCCCGCGAGCCGAGCCCCGCGGGCGACACCTCGAGGGCGAAGACCGCTCCGGTGAAGGGGATTCCGAACACCGACGCGAACCCGCCGGCCAAGGCGGCGATGAGCAACAGTCGGCGCTCCTCGTGAGCGAGGCCCAGCCGCGACCCGATGCCATCAGTGATGCCGGCCGACATCTGCAATGCAGTGCCTTCCCGCCCGGCCGAACCACCGAACAGGTGGGTGAGGATGGTGCCGACGAACGCGATCGGGGCCATGCGGAACGGCACACCCTCACCGAAGAGCTGGATCTCGGTCATCGTGCGACGGTTCCCTCCAGCGCTCCGTCCGGCGAAGTAGTGCACCGACAATCCGAACGCCACGCCCCACACGGGGAGACCGATCAGCAACCATCGGTGGTCCTGGCGGGTCGAGGTGGCCAACTCCAACAACGACAGAAACACGGCGGAGGCCACGCCCGAGGCGAGTCCGACGAACACACCCGCCACCGCGAGGCGCGCCAGTTGCTTGGCGCTCACCGCAAGGCGCTCAAGTTCGACTTGCTCCCCGCAGGGCTGGCTCGCGTCCGCAGCCGAGCCGACACCAAGATGATGCCCCCGAACGCCACGGCGAGCCCGGCGGCCAGAAACCACACGGTCGGACCGGTGGCGTGATCGGTCGACTCCGCCACGACGGCCCGCCGCTGCGCGGCGCCGGATGCCAGGTCGACCGAGACAACCTGCGGGTCCGCGTCGGGGACCCGGACCTCGATCGACAACGGCAACGCGGCCGACTCACCCCACTCCGACTTGAGCTCGGCGGCCGTGCGACCAAGCGGATGGCCGTCGAGCGCGCCGGCCAGTCGCTCATCGGAGAACTGCGCCAGGTCGCCCGTCGCCGACACCGAGCCGGTGACCGCCCAGCTGGTCGAGGCGAATCCGTCGGTCACCGATGCTCGCCACGTTGCGAAGAGGTCAGATGATCCGCCCAGCTCCTTCATCACGGAGGACAGGCCCGCTGCCGAGCCGAACTTCTTGCTGACGGTCACCGCCGTGGTGGCCGAGCCGGCGGTGCCACGCCGCTGGGGAGCACCGATGGTCCACCCGGCAGCGGCCAGGTCCCCGGTCGACAACGCCGTCTTGAGGTCACCGAGTCGCGCCGCAGCCTCGGCATCGAGAGTCAACGTGACTGCCACGGTGCCCGAACCGTTGCGAGCGAGCGTGACGACCACTCGACCGGTGGCGCGGCACCCGGTGAGGGCGAGCAACATCGCCACCACCATCGCTCCGGGAGCGAAGGCGGTGTGGCGGGTCCGTCGGGAACAACTGATCACAAAGCGTCACCGTACGCGACGGAGGACGGGCCGGAGCCCGCCCTCCATTCAGAAATTCGAAGCGTCAGACCTCGGAGGTCGTCGCGTCTCCGGCACCGGTTCCGGCCAGCTCGGCGTCGATGATCTCGGGCGGCTCGAAGCCC
Organism: Acidimicrobiales bacterium; assembly: GCA_038327485.1. GTDB lineage: Bacteria > Actinomycetota > Acidimicrobiia > Acidimicrobiales > Microtrichaceae > JBBQLA01. Next base: position 519 of record JBBQLA010000339.1, on the reverse strand, counting down.
TCATGGCTCGAGAACACCAGCATCTTCTCTCCGGCCTTGTCCGGATCGTCGGCCACATCGACGACCACGACGTCGCCGGCGCGGAACTCCTTCCACAGGAGGCGTTCCGACAGCGGGTCCTCGACCAGACGCTGGATGGCTCGACGCAGCGGGCGAGCACCCAGCGTGGGGTCGTAGCCGCGATCAGCCAAGAGGTACTTGGCGTCCTGGGTGATCTCGAGGCCCATTCCCTGGGCGACCATCTGACCGGCGACTCGCTTGATCATCAGATCGACGATCGTAGTGACCTCGGGCTTGGACAGCTCGGAGAACACGATGGTCTCGTCGATGCGGTTCAGGAACTCCGGGCGGAAGTGGTTCTTCAGCGCGTCGTTGACCTTCTCCTTCATCCGCTCGTACGTCACTGCCTCGTCCCGCTTGGAGAAGCCGACGTTGGCCTTGCGCAGATCAGCGGTGCCCAGGTTGGACGTCAGGATCAGCACGGTGTTGCGGAAGTCGACCGAACGGCCCTGGCTGTCG
>JBBQLA010000338.1:0-3978 GCA_038327485.1 Acidimicrobiales bacterium | reverse complement strand
CACAGATCGTCGACCAGTTGGTCGCTGCAGACGTCGAAGTGGTCGTGCTCGACAACCTCGCGCCCGACGTGCACCCGCAACGCCCCGACTACCTCAACGACGATGCGACCTACGTGTTGGGCGATGTGGCCGACCCTCAGTCCTGGCGCAACACGTTGCCCGGTGTCGACGCGGTCTGCCACCAAGCGGCTCGGGTCGGGCTCGGTCTCGACTTCGGGGACGTCGGGCGATACGTCGCCGACAACGATGTCGGCACTGCCACCGGGCTCGAAGTGCTGCACGAGCAAGGCTTCTCCGGCCGGATCGTGTTGGCGAGCAGCATGGTGGTCTACGGGGAAGGTCGGTACCGCTGTGCCACCCATGGCCGCGTTCAACCAGGCCCGCGTCGAGTCGCCGACCTCGAGTCGGGACGATTCGATCCGCCGTGCGCACTCTGCGGCGAGCCGGTCGCGTGGATCCCCGTCGTCGAGTCCGATGCGACCGACCCGCGCAACGTGTACGCCGCCACCAAGCTCCACCAGGAGCACCTGTGCGCGGCCTTCGGTCGCGAACACGACGTTGCGGTGACAGCCCTCAGATACCACAACGTCTATGGCCCGAGAATGCCGAAGGACACCCCCTATGCCGGCGTCGCTTCCATCTTTCGCAGCGCGATCGAGCGAGGCGATGCCCCTCGGGTGTTCGAGGACGGCGGACAGATGCGTGACTTCGTGCATGTCACCGATGTGGCACGGGCGAACGTTGCAGCGTTGTTCGCTCCCGTTGCCTACGACGGAGCACTCAACGTCGCGTCGGGTGAGCCACACACGGTCGCCGACATGGCCGCTGCGCTGGCATCCACCACCGGCGCCACGCTCGACCCGATCGTCACCGGGGAATTTCGACTCGGCGACGTCCGCCACGTGGTCGCGTCACCGGCTGCCGCCGAGTCAGCGATCAACTTTCGAGCCGACGTCGCCTTCGCCGACGGCATGCGGGACTTCGTCACCGATCCGTTGCGATAGCTCGACTCGCAACGCTCAGAGGTCTGCGAGAGGCAGCCGCAACGAGAATCGGCAGCCGTCGAGCTCGTTGTGCACGGCGATCTGACCGTGGTGAGCCTCGACCAGCCCGCGTGCGATGGTGAGTCCGAGGCCGCCCCCGCGATCGTCGGGCGATCGGGCGTCGTCACCCCGATACGCCAGGTCGAAGACACGATCGAGCTCGGTTTCGGGGATCCCACCGCACTCGTCGGAGACCGAGAGCACCGCCACGCCGTCGCGGTGCCCGACCTCGATCGACACTCGTCCACCCGACGGCGTGTGACGAATGGCGTTGTCGAGCAGGTTTCGAACGACCCGCAGCATCTCCGGCGAGCTGAGCTCCACGATCGGCGCCGGCTCGTCGACTCGACCGTCGAGGTGCACGCCTTTGGCCTGAGCGGTCGGCGTGGCGGACGCGATGGCGTCCATCACCAGGTCACCCAACGACGCCGGCTCGCCGACCAACTTGACGCCTTCGACCTGCAGCCGAGACAGCTCGAACAGATCGTCGACGAGTCGTGCCAGCCGGTCAGCCTCGATCTGGATGTTCTCGTGGTAGCGGGCGACCGTGGCGCCGTCGGTGACCACGTCGTCACTCAAGGCCTCGGCCATTGCTCGGATCCCGGCCAGCGGGGTGCGAAGGTCGTGGCTGACCCACGCCACCAGCTCGCGCCGGGATCGTTCGATGGCCTCTTGGCGGTGCACGCTCTGCTCGACCCGGCGGCGCGACGTCTCGAGTTCCTCGGCCAGGAACAACGCACCGAGGATGCCCGCCGTTCCGGCACCGGCGATCACCACGGTGATGACCGACAGGTCGTGCGTCGAGACGAACATTGCTCGAGCCGCCACCAGGGCGCCGATGGCCAAGCTCACCACCGGGATGAGGGCAACCACGACCGCGCGAACGCCGAACACCGGGTGCGTGCCGCGCCGCAGCGCCGCCATCACCGCGCTGCCGACAGCGAGACACGCCAGGCCACTCCCCAATGACATGGCGATCAGGGTCATCGAGTCGTGGGCCGGCAGTCCGCTCACGATGGCGATCACAGACGAGATGACCAACCCGACGATCACGCCGATCGCCAACCGCACTCGAGCGCTCACGCGACACCTTCCCACCGATAGCCGACTCCCCAGACCGTGGCGATCCGTGTCGGTGATGCGGGCCAGGGTTCGATCTTCTCTCGGAGTCGACGCACGTGGACCGTCACGGTGGACGTGTCGCCATAGCTGTAGCCCCACACGTTGCTCAAGATCTCCTCACGCTGGAACGCCCGTCCGGGGTGGCGCATCAGGAACACCAGCAACTCGAACTCGCGGGCCGTGAGGGTCACCAATTCGCCCGACCGATGGGCCTGGCGACCAGCGACATCGACCTCGAGGTCGCCGTCGGTCAGCCGCGATGGCGTGCCTGGGACCGATCCGGCGAGGGGACCCGAGGCCCGGCGCAACACCGCCTTGACCCGCGCCGTGAGCTCCTTGGCCGAGAACGGCTTGGCGATGTAGTCATCGGCACCGAGCTCGAGTCCGGCCACCCGGTCGGACTCGTCACCGCGAGCCGTCAACATGATCACTGGCACCGGCGAGGCCGACCGGAGTTGACGGCACACCTCGAGACCACTCAGACCCGGAAGCATCAGGTCGAGCACGACGAGGTCCGGCGGCGAGGCCAGCGCGCGATCGAGCGCAACCTTGCCGTCGGCGATCCACTCGACCTCGTAGCCCTCCTGCTCCAGGTACCGCGTGACAACGTCGGCGACGTTCGGATCGTCGTCGACCACGAACACGCGTTGGCGACCTTCGAGCACCCGCTCAGCGTACGGGCGCGTCTCTTCTCGTGGGCTGTGCCGGGTCGAATTTCGTGTTTCGTGAGATCTCGAGTCGCTGTTCATCACTTCGTAAGCCTGAAGACCGCGCTGGATGGGTACCACGGGCCTATGTTCGACGACATGCACGTGCTGGTCATGGCCAAGGAACCGATCGCGGGACAGGTGAAGACCCGCCTGTGCCCGCCATGCGATCCGCACGAGGCTGCGTCGTTGGCCGAAGCCGCCCTCGCCGACACGCTCGACGCCGCCGAGGCAAGCGGTGCCGAGCGTGTTGTGTTGGCCCTCGACGGACGCCCCGGCGTGTGGTGTCCGGCCGGCGTCGAGATCGTCTCCCAGGTGGAAGGGCCGTTCGATCGTCGTCTCGCCGCCGCATGGCAAGCCGCTGACGGGCCGGGAGTGCAGATCGGTATGGACACGCCGCAGGTCACAGCCGCCGACCTCGATCGAGCAATAGCGTCTCTCGTCGACGAAGGCAACGACGCCACACTCGGGCTCGCCGAAGACGGCGGATGGTGGATCATCGGCCTCCGACGTCCCGACGCGCGGGTCTTCGATGGCGTGCCCATGAGCCACCCCGATACCGGCGTGCGGCAACTGCAGCGCCTTCGCGAGCTCGGGCTGCGATGCGGGGTGGAACCAACGTTCCGTGACGTCGACGAGATCGCCGACGCGATCGCAGTCGCCGCGCTCGCCCCGAACACACGGTTCGGCGCAACCATGCGAGCGATCTCGGACAAGTGGTCGTCGCCGGTCGGGGCGGGCCCCCAATGAGCATCGCTCCAGCGCTGACCACACGGACCCAGCCGGTCCTGCGCTCCACGTGCGGCGCGACCGTCGAGCTGAACGTCGATCGGTGGCGGGCCGAGGCCGATCACATCGAACGCTCACTGCTCGAGACATTGATGGATCCAGTGATGGACGTGGGGTGCGGGCCGGGGCGCATCGTCGCCGCGCTTGCCGAGGGTGGCCGGGTGGCCCTCGGGGTCGACGTGTCTCACGCTGCAGTGGCAGAAACCCGTCGTCGAGGCGCAGCGGCGCTGAGCCGCTCGATCTTCGCCCCGTTGCCAGGCGAGAACCGTTGGGCGTCGGTGGTGTTGTTCGACGGAAACATCGGCATCGGCGGCGAC
>JBBQLA010000337.1:0-3998 GCA_038327485.1 Acidimicrobiales bacterium | reverse complement strand
GGCGACTCGACCGACGCTGTCACCGTCGCCCAGGCATTTCACTGGTTCGACCCGCATCCGGCGTTGGCGGAGATCGCTCGGGTGTTGCGTCCCGGCGGTGTTCTGCTGATGTGTTGGAACGTGCGTGATGAGTCGGTGCCGTGGGTGACGGGATGGACCGACACGGTCCACGGGATGAGCGGCGGCCGCCCCTTCAGCGACCATCGCGAACGCGATTGGGCTGACGTGATCAACGAGGACGGCGGCTACGGCGAGGTGTCGTCTCGACGGATTGCCAACTCGTTCGAGACGAGCCGTGCCGGGGTGATCGAACGAACTCGGTCGACGAGTTTCGTGGCCGCGGCTGAACCAGCGCTTCGCGAAGCGGTCCTCGCTGCGGTCGGCGAGCTCATCGACCACGACCCCGACACTGCGGGACGAGAGGTGTTCGAGTTCCCCAACCACTGCGACGTGTGGTGGTGTCACCGGCACCCGTGAGCGCTCCGGTGCTGTCCGCTGCGACGAGCCGGCGCGTGTTGGACTGGGGGCGCGGGATGCGACGCGACCTGCCGTGGCGTCACACCCGTGATGGGTGGCAGATCCTGGTCAGCGAGACGATGCTGGCCCAGACCCAGGTGGCCAGAGTCGAGCCGCGATGGCGAGACTTCGTGCGGCGATGGCCGACGCCGACCGCGCTCCTGAGTGAGCCGCTGAGCGAACTGCTGGGAGCGTGGCAGGGCCTGGGCTACCCGCGCCGCGCCGCCAACCTGCGGCGGGCCGCCCAGTGCATCGTCGACGACCACGACGGCCTCGTGCCGGATTCGCTCGCCGACTTGCTGGCGTTGCCGGGTGTCGGGCCGTACACCGCGAGAGCCGTGTTGGCGTTCGCGTTCGAACGCGACATCGGGGTGGTCGACACCAACATTGCCCGGGTGATGGCACGCACCGCCGGCGAACGATTGACCCCGACCGCGGCGCAGCAGCGGGCCGATTCGTTGGTGCCCGCAGGCGAAGGGTGGGCCTGGAACCAATCCCTGATGGATCTGGGTGCGTTGCGTTGCCGGCCGGTGCCGTCCTGTGGCGGATGTCCGATGGCTCGGGTCTGCCGGTGGCGTCGCAACGGCTTCCCGGCGCCTGATCCGGCGGTGGGCTCCGCTGGTGTCAGCGGCCGACAGGCGCGATTCGAAGGATCCGAACGTCAACTCCGTGGCGTGATCCTGGCTCGACTGGCCGAGGGTTCGATGACACGACTCGAGCTGTGCGATTCCCTTGCGGACGAGCGGGTCGATCGTTTGATCAGCGGTCTTCTCGACGACGGGTTGATCTCGGCCGATGGCACGTTGATGCGTCTCGGTTGAAGTCAGGGTGAGTGGTCAGGGTGAACCGAGGAAGTCGACGATCAGGTCCTTGACCGCCGACGGCTGCTCGAGATGCAGGAAGTGCCCGGCATCGCCGACCATCTCGAAGCGCGACTTACCCGACAGGATCGCGGCGGTCTGCGCGGCGATGTCTGGGCTCATGCACCCGTCGTTGGCTCCGTGGAGATACAGGAGCGGAACCGACGGGAGCGACAAGGTGGCTGCCTGAGCGGTCGCGAGCGCCGGTGACTGCAGATCGGGAGTGAGCGTGTGGCGGTAGTAGCTGAGCGCCGCGGTGAGGTTCTCCGGCGCGGCCATGGCGTCGACGAAATGCGCGACGTCCTCGGTGCCGTCGAAGCCGGGCGACCAATCGCTCCACAGGCGGGAGATGAACTCGTAGTCGTTCATGGGGATCACCATGTCGGAGAGATAATTCATCTGGAAGAACATGTACCAGGACATGCGCAGCTGGTCGTAGGAGAAGTAGGCGCCGGCCACGACCGGCCCCGGCGGGACCGCCATGGTCACCGCACGGCGCCACCGGTCCGCCTCGAGACCCACCGCGGCGTAGGCGCCCATGGCACCCCAGTCGTGCCCGATGATCACAGCGGTCGAATCGGCTCCGAGCGCCTCGTGCAACGCGTTGGCGTCGACCCCGATGGCGCCGCACTCGTACTGCCCGTCAGGGGCGAGCCCGGTGGGCGCATAGCCGCGCAGGAAGGGAGCAACAGCTCGGTAGCCGGCGGCCGCGAGCTCTGGCAACAGGTGACGCCAGGTGTGGGCCGAGTCGGGGTAGCCGTGCAGGCACAGGGCGAGGGGGCCGTCACCAGCGGCGAAGTACCCGAAGTCGATGCCGTTGGCTTCGACGTGGTGGAGCTCGGTCAGGGGTTGCGTCATGGGCGCACATTAGGTCCGTGACGATTCGGAGACTTCCGTCACAGCCGCCCCCACGCGCAGATCGGTGGGCGTATGTTTTCGCTCACGACCGGTTCGTGAACAGCGGGGGGCTGAACGCTGAACATCACCTTCTACGGAGTACGCGGCTCGACACCGTGCGCGTGCGACTCCAACCGCCGCTACGGCGGCAACACCGCGTGCGTGGTGCTGGAGTGCGACGACGCTGATCCGGTGGTGTTCGACCTCGGCACCGGACTTCGCTTCTGGGGTCTCGACTGGCCGACCTCGATGCCTTTCGCTGCGACCGCATTGGTGAGCCATCTGCACTGGGACCACGTGCAGGGGCTCCCGTTCTTCGGGCCGTTGCACAAGGCTGACTCCAAGCTCGACGTGTTCGGCCCCGCGCAGGACGGTCGATCCCTTGCCGAGGCGGTCGACGGCTTCATGTGCCCGCCGTACTTCCCGGTTCGCGTCACGGACCTGCTGGGTTCGTTCTCGTTCTCCGAGGCGACCTCGTCGTTCGTCTCAGACGGCTACCAGGTGAGCTCGGCTCCCGTGCCGCATCCCGGTCCGACGCTCGGGTACCGGGTCGAGCGCGGCGGCATCTCGGTGGCCTACGTGCCCGATCACCAGCAGCCCGGCTGCGGGTCGACCGTGGTGGACCCGGGCGTGTTGGCCTTGTGTGCCGGCGCCGATCTGCTGATCCACGACGCGCAGTACACCCCGTCGGAGTTCATGCAGAAGTTCGACTGGGGTCACTGCACCATCGACTACGCCATCGAAGTGGCGCGTCAGGCCGGGGTATCGCGGCTGGCATTGTTCCACCACGACCCGTCGCACACCGACGACGATCTCGACGCCTTGGCGGTGATGGCGGCGAAGGCCGGCGCCGCCGCAGGATTGGCCGAGGTCATCGTGGCGTCCGAGGGCATGGTGATCTCGCTGGGCGGCTCGTCGAGCGCTCTCGCCGCGGGGTCTGCGGGCTCGGTAGCTTCGACGAATGCCTGACGACATCTCCATCGACCCGGCCGATTTTCGGCGGGTCCTCGGCCACTATCCGACCGGCGTGACTGTGGTCGCCGCGCACCACGATGGTGTGAGTTCCGGCTTGGCCATCGGTTCGTTCTTCTCGGTCTCGCTCGACCCGCCGCTCATCGGTTTCTGCGTCGGCAGCTCGAGTGGGTCGTGGAAGTCGGTCGAAAAGGTCGGGCACTTCGTGGTCAACGTGCTGTCCGACGCGCAGGGCGACTTGTCGGGGATCTTCGCTGGGAAGTCCGAGGACAAGTTCGCAGGAGTTCCGTGGTCGCCTGGGCCGGGTCACGGATCACCACGCATCGAAGGGTGCCTCGCTCACATCGACTGCAGTCTCGAGTCGGTGTTGCCCGGCGGCGACCACGTGATCGTGGTGGGTCGGGTGCACGCACTCGACGTGTCGGCCGAACCCGACGCCGGTCCGCTGCTGTTCTTCCGGGGTGGCTACGGCCGCTTCGACCAGCTCGGCTGATCGGCTGCTCTCGTGCCCATCTACGCCCTCGGCGATCAGGTCCCCGAGATCCATCCCGATGCCTTCGTCCACCCCGACGCCGTGATCATCGGGTCGGTGCGGATCGGCGCCGACTCGTCGGTGTGGCCCTCAGCGGTGCTGCGCGGCGATGACGGTTGGGTGATCGTGGGGGAGCGCAGTTCGATCCAGGACGGTTCGGTGCTGCACACCACGCCGTTCCACTTCACCACCGTCGGCAATGAGTGCACCATCGGCCACTT
>JBBQLA010000336.1:0-4001 GCA_038327485.1 Acidimicrobiales bacterium | reverse complement strand
AACCGGGGTGAACTCGACGCCCTCGCGGACGGTGCCGACGTGCAGTGACGCCTCGAGCACCGCGAACATCGCATCGATCCGACCGCTGGTGAGGCCGGCGCCGAGTTGGAGATGCGAAACGAACATGGCAAGCAACAGGGTCGACAGCCCCTCGCTGGCCACCGCTGGGTCGATGTCGGGACGAAGCACTCCCCACTCCTGGGCGGTGGCGACCTCGTGGCTGTAGAACTCGAGGCCGGCTCGCACTGATGGCGCCTCGAAGATCTGCTCGATCGCTCCGGCTTCGGGATGTCGCAACATTCGAGCTGTCAACGGGTGGCGCTCGAGGCCGGTGAGCAACCCCTCCCACAGGGCTCGCCAACCGCTGTGCACCGTGGCGTGGGCGCCGCCCATCGCGACCAGGGTGTCGTGAGCCAAGCCTTGAGCGTCGTGGCTGATGGCTTCTGCCAACAGCACTTCCTTCGACTCGAAGTAGGCGAACACCGTGGCCGGGCTGACCCCGACCACCCGTGCGACCTCGGCGATCGAAACTCCACGCAGTCCGCCTTCAGCGAACAACGGGACGGCAGCCTCGAGGATTCGTCCCCGAGTCTCAGCCGCGCGTGCTCCTGGAGCCATTCGTTGATGGTACGCAGTTGCGCAACCGCGCACAGTGAATGGCATTCAGCCAGCGGCGGGGTTTCAGACGAAGTCGAGTCCGAGCATCTCGATGGCGTTTCCCCGCACCAGTTTGTGGATCACCTCGTCGGGGAGATGGCCCATCAACTTCTCGGCGGTGTCACGGCTGTGTGGCCACGTGGAGTCGGAGTGGGGGTAGTCCGTCTCGAAGCAGACGTTGTTCACACCGCACTTCTCGAGGTTGTCCAGGCCGTATTCGTCATCGAAGAAGCAGCCGTAGATCTGGCGGTAGTAATACGTACTCGGCGGCTCCGACACTGCGGAGCTGACTCCGCCCCATGCCCGGTTGTCCTCCCACACCTTGTCGGCCCGCTCGAGGATGTAGGGGATCCACCCGATCTGACCCTCGCTGTAGGACAGCTTCAGCTCGGGAAGGCGGGCGAGCCAGCCCGAGAACAGCCAATCGGTCATCGAGCTCATGGCATTGCCGAAGGTGAGCGTGGATCCGACCGCAGCGGGAGCGTCGGTCGAGGTCGACGGCATCTTCGACGAGCTGCCGATGTGCATGTTGATGACCGTGCCGGTCTCCTCGCACGCCCGGAAGAACGGCTCCCAGTAGTCGGTGTGGATCGACGGCAGCCCGAGGTAGGGCGGGATCTCACTGAAGCAGGTGGCCCGCACCCCGCGCTCGGCATTTCGGTAGATCTCCTGGGCCGCCAGCTGGGCATCCCACAGCTGCACGATGATCAACGGGATCAGGCGACCCTCGGTACCACCGCACCACTCCTCGACCATCCAATCGTTGTAGGCCTTGACGCACAGGTCGGAGAGTTCCTTGTCCTGGGCCTCCATGAAGGTCTGGCCGCAGAATCGCGGGAACGACGGGAAGCACATCTGGGCCTCGGTCCAGTTGAGGTCCATGTCGGCGATGCGCGCCGCAGGGTCCCAACACCCCTTGCGCATCTCCTCGTAGGTGATGCCGACGACTTTCACGTCGTCACGAGCGAATCCGGCGGCCGCGGACAGACGAGTCTGCGGCACCTTCTTGTCCTCGTACAACCACCAGTCGCACAGGTCGCCGTCGTCGCCGGGCTCATAGCTGAACACGCCGCCGACGAAGTTCATGTGTCCGCGTTCCTGGACGGTGCGCGGACCGACGTCGTGGTATTTCGACGGAAGTCGGTCCTGCCAGACCATGGAGTGCTCGATGACGTGGTCATCGACAGAAATCAGCTTGGGGAAGTCGTCAGCGGCTGCCATGCGGCCAGGCTATTGCAGTTTCTGACGGTCCGTCAGAAACTCTCGTGACTCGACGGTCAGCGGGCCTGGGCGGCCTGGATGAGGACCGAGATGTTCCATCCGATCACGATGGTGTAGATGACGCACACCAGTCCGGTGGCGCGGTCGACGAAGCGGCGATGGTTGGGCGACATGACCAGCAACACGCCGATGATCGTCGCCATCAACCCCTTCACGAGGAGCGGAGCGGCCGGGTCGTTGATGATCGGCTTGAGGAAGGGGTTGGCCTCCTGCCCGCCGAGGTGGATGATCCACTTCGTGAGCCCGACGTCGAGGAAATTGAGCAGGACCAGAGTGATGGCAAGGAACCACCGATGCGGGGGAACCTCGGAGACATCGAACGGCGGGCGTCCGCGGCCGAGATCGACCGCCTCCTCCTCGCTTCCGTGCACCGACTTGAAGGTACGGGCGGAGCGAGGTCTCGTCCAGCCGCCCCTCCTGAGCCCGTCGCAGCACGCCGTCAGACGGCGTGCGTGACGAGTCCGAGCAGGTTCCAGATGACGACGCCGGCATAGAACGTGGCGCCGGTCGCCAGCATGATCGAGGCCGACCGAGATCTGACCGGAGCCCGCAGGGCTGCGGTCCACATGAGCGCGATGACGAGCAGTTTGGCCCCGAGGGACACGACCCACGACCCGACGATCGGTGCCATGACCGGGTTGAGCTCGCGCCCCCCACGCTCGAGCACCGTCGCCGTGCTGAACACGTCGGCGATGTTGAGCGCCACCAACAGCCACAGCAGGCCGATGCGCAGCTTGATCGTGCGATCGCGGAGTCCGACGAAGTCGTGGAGTGAACCGACCGCAGCGCGCAGATCATCGTGGCCCGATTGGCTGAGCACAGGGAGCGGCGAGTCAGACGTCTGCACCGATACCAGGGTAAGGAGACCTTGGGGTTTCCGGTTCTCCGCGACCCAGCCCGAAGCTTTCGAGTAAGCCGAAGTCAGCGGAACTCGTGGAGCAGCCGCCCGAGCACCGCATCGGTCTGTGCCAACGGCAGCACGGCACCCCCGTCGATCACCAGGTTCTGACCGGTCATGTACCGCGACTCGTCGGACAGCAGGAACCGAATGACCGATACCACGTCGGACGGGTCACCGATGCGTCCGGCCGGCGTGGCCGACTCCAGCTCGGCTCGAATCGCGGGATCGCCGGCGAGGAACGCGTTCAACGGTGTCTCGATGAACCCGGGCGACACGCAGTTCACCCGAATATCGGGACCCTCCTCGAGCGCGGCGGCCATGGTGAGTGAGATGACTGCGGCTTTCGCCGCCGAGTACGGCGCCTCGCCTCGAGTGGGACGTACCCCTGACGCCGACGCCATGTTCACGATGGCCCCGCCTCCCGAGGCCCGCAGCAGCGGGACCGCGGCGCGGAGGCCGAAGAAGGTGCCGTGGAGATTGATCCGCACCAGCAGGTCGAACTCCTTGTCGGAGTAGTCGACCAGCGGCTTCAAGTTGCCGATGCCGGCGTTGTTCACGACCCCGTCGAGTCCACCCATCGACTCGGCCGCCGCGTTGAACGCAGCGGTCACCGCCTCGCCGTCACCGACGTCGCATCGGTGGGCCGACCCACCGACCTCGCGGGCGATCGACTCGATGTCGTGGGACCGGTCGAGCATGGCCACGGCGTGTCCATCGGCGATCAGCGACTCGGCCAGCGCGCGCCCGATCCCCGACGCCGCTCCGGTCACGATCACTCGTTGGGCGACGACGGTCATGCGGCCGAGACCCCGCCGTCGACCGCGATGACCGCACCGGTGACGAGTGATGACGCGTCCGAGCACAACCACACGATCGTCTCGGCCACTTCTTCTGCCGTGCCCAGCCGACCGATCGGCGACATGGCGCCCATCGACTCCATCGACGATCGATCTCCACCGGAGAATCCCAGCAACATGGGAGTGTCGATGGTGCCCGGACACACCACGTTGACACGGATCTGCTTCCGGGCGGTCTCGAGCGCCGCGGCGCGAGTGAGCCCGATCACCCCGTGCTTCGACGCCACGTAGTCGGCCAGGTTGGCCATGCCCCGCATGCCCGCGCCCGACGAAACATTCACGATCGAACCCCCGGGACCGATGGC
>JBBQLA010000335.1:0-4002 GCA_038327485.1 Acidimicrobiales bacterium | reverse complement strand
AAGGCGAACCCGAGTCCGGTCATCACCATCAGGACACACGACGCCAGCAGCAGGTGGCTGAGCTCTCGGTGGGTGCCGAGTAGGCCGACGGCGAGGGTGAGCGCAGCCGAACCGAGCAGGGTCGCGGTCACTACGGCACCGACCTCGAACGGGGACAGGCCGAGATCGGTGAGGTACTGAGCCAACAGGACGCTCACGAACCCGTCGGCTGCCCCACGGATGGCCCGGCCGGCCATCACTCGACGGACGTCGGTCACGGTGCGAGCAAAGATGGTGTCAGCAGGGTGGTGCGGAGCAAGGTGGAGTGGAGCAAGGTGGAGTGGAGCACTTCGTCCGAGTCCATCACGAGTGCGTCGTGTTCGGGAAGGGAGTCGATCCAGGCGAGCCCGTTGCTCCCTCGAACCGCCAACGCCGTGGCGTACACGTCGGTCCACATCAGGGTTGGGCCGATCACCGTCGCGGAGAGCACCGAGTCGGCCGGTCGACCCGTCAACGGGTCGATGATGTGCGAACCGCGGTGCGCTCTTCCCGAGGTGGCGACAGCACCATCGGTCAATTCGACCACCGCCAGCATCCGATTGGTGTCGGTCGGATCCTCGATCCCGATTCGCCAGCGCTTCGGCTCGTCCGCGTTGGATCCGGCGACCACGTCGCCTCCCGCGTTGACGCACCAGCTGGCGTGCTCGAGCCGCTGTAGCTGTGCTGAAGCCCGCTCCACACCCCACCCCTTCACGAGTCCTGAGGGGTCGAACCGAGTGGCACCGTCGGGCTGTGCCACCTCCGCGTCGAACGCGCCGAACGTTCGCCCCTGTGCCTCGAAGCACAATTCGATGACCTCGCTCACGGCAGGGTGGCACTCGGCGAGCAGGACCTCGCCTCGACCCAATCCGCTGAGAACGCTGTCTGCGCGAGAGGTACTGAACGTGGCATCGACCCACCGCAGTTGATCGAAGAACGCGTCGAGCGCGGCGGTCGTCGTGACGTCATCGAATGGCTCGGTCCCCGCGAGGTGCACGCTGATCGGCATGCCCATGATCTGTTCGACACGGACGAGCGTCGTTTGGGCGATCACGTCAACGCTTTCCGCGAGCCAGGTCGATTGCTGACTGCAGCGACGCCCGGTACCCCTCACTCGTCAGGGTCGCACCCGACACCATGTCGATGTTCGCGCTCTGCGCCGCCACGGATTCGTCCTGCAGGATCGGAACGGCGTAGTCGTTGATCGCGGCGTCGCGCTGACTCCCGGTCGGGAGGACGATGGCGTTGACCTCGAGGATCCGAGCTCCCTGAAAGGTCACACGTACCTGGACCGGACCGCGTCGCGTCTCTTCGACCGCCCCGTCGATCTGGAGGTTGGTTGGGGCAGTCGTTCGGGTGGTTGACGGAATGGAGCGAGGGTCGGGCGGGCCAGGCGGCGCGGCCGCAACTCGGGACGACTCGGGCACCGATGGAGCCGTCTGCGATCCCGCGACGATGCTGGCGGCTCCAGCCGCTGACGCGACGGTTGAGGTCCCTTCGGTCGACGTGTGGTAGCTGAAAAGCAAGACGAGCGCCGAGACGGTGAGGAGCAACCCCGTGGTGATACGACGCATGCGTTACCAGCCGAAACTCTCGAGATGGACCCGATGTCGGGGCGCACGGCAGCGAATGGCGGCCCGTCGTACCGCCTCCATCCAGGGATCGGGACCGCAGATGTAGATGTCGTGCTCGGCAATGTCGGGAACGAACTGTCGCAGCGCGTTGGCGTCGGACATCGCGGGTGCGGAGGCGGGGAGCCATGATCGGTCGTGGCGACGATGGCCGGTGAGGTAGATGATCCGAGCGCCGCGTCGCCTCGCGATTGCATCGAATTCACCTCGGAACAGCACGTCGTGCGGGCCGGTCGAACGGAGGATCAGAACTGCCTCGCCGGGCCCGTACTCGAGTTCTTCGAGCAGTGCTCGAAGCGGGGTGATGCCGATTCCCGCGCCAATGAAGGTCACCCGTCGAGCTTCCCGAGTGGCTCCGGTGAGTCGACCGTACGGGCCCTCGATGAGGACTCGGGTTCCGGGAGCCAGGCCGGCGACGCGGCCACTGTCATCGCCGAGGTTCTTCACCGTGATGCGGAGCCGGTCGTTGCGAGGTGCCGCTGAGAGTGAGTACGGGTGGGCTCTGGTCCAGCCGGGCCCGTCGAGGAATCGCCACTGGAAGAACTGACCGGCCTGGGCGCCGAGCCGATCCAAGCGGTGCCCACGCAGATGAATCGATGCAACTCCCTCTGCCTCGTGGTTGACCTTGGTCACTCGGATCCGGTGGTAGGCGCTCCGCCACAGTGGGAGTCCCAGCCGAAACGTCAGCACGGATCCCATCGTCGCCGCGAACAGGCCCCACCAGTAGAGCTGGGCCCACGAGGACGCGTTGAAGTCGGCGCCGGCCCACAGCTGGTGCGGAATGGCCAAGCCAACTCCGAGGTAGGCGTACAGGTGGAGGAGGTGCCACGACTCGTAACGAAGACGTCGTCGTGCTCGGCGCATCGACGTCATGGCCACCATGGCGACGAGCACGAAGGATGCCGCCGCCAACAACATCCCGGGGTAGGTGGTGATCGAGGCCCATGCCTCACTGATCACTCCACGGTGATCCGTTCCGGCGTAGCCGAGAGTGACCAGCACCACGTGAACGAGCAGCAGATTGAACGACGAGAAGCCGACGAGTCGATGCCATCGGGCCAACCGGTCCTGTCCGAAGGAGCGTTCCACCGCGGGGATCCGGGCCATCAAGAGCACTTGGATCAAGAGGAGATCAGCGGACCACAGCCCGGCCACTCGGCCGACCGACGTGAGCGCTCCCGCCGATCCGGCGCCAAGATCTTGTGGGCCTCGACCAGCAACCCAGAGCGCCGTGACGACCAGCAGACTGAGCCAAGCTGCGGCCGCAGCGAGATCTGGCCACCATGTCGACCGCCTGACGGGCGGGCCGAACTGGGTGCTGGCACGCATTTGCGCGATCGTACGGACGGACGTGTTCGTACCGTCCCAACGCAATGTCAAGGTTGCGCGAACTCCCGGCCCGACTCGGCGGAGACGCCGGTTGTCCGGCAACCTGTCGACATGGACGTACTCTTGGTCGAGGACGATGACGCGATCGCCGCCCCGCTGATCGCAGGGTTGGAGCGGCACGGCTTCACGGTTCGTCACGTCTCCTCCGGCGCGGCAGCGTTGGCCGCCTCGCCGGCGGAGGTCGTGCTGCTCGACCTGGGACTGCCGGACATCGATGGCTTGGAAGTATGTCGCCAACTCCGAGCTGCGTCGGCTGTACCGATCATCGTGGTGAGTGCCCGGACCGACGAGACCGATCGTGTGGTGGGTCTGGAACTCGGAGCGGACGACTACGTCGTGAAGCCGTTCGGGCTGCGCGAGCTGGTGGCCCGGATCCGAGCGGTCACGCGACGAGTCGGAGGGACCAGCTCGGGCGGCGAGCTCTCGGCGACCCAGCAGATCGGCGATCTCGAGATCGACCGGCGCACGCATCGGGTGGCCGTCGGGGGAGTCGAGGTGGCGCTCACCCCGAAGGAGTTCGGGCTCCTGGTGGTCTTGGCCGAGGACCCCGGCGCGGTGGTCACTCGACACGACATCTTGTCTGAGGTCTGGGACCCCCACTGGTATGGCCCGACTCGAACGCTCGACGTGCATGTGGCCTCGTTGCGGCGCAAGCTGGGACACCCCGACTGGGTGCAGACGGTGCGCAGCGTGGGGTATCGGCTCGGCGAGGTCGAGCGGACATGATCCGATCTGCGACGACGCGATGAGGCGTCGGTTGATCGTGATCCAAGTGGTGCTGGTGGCGATCGTGTTGATCGTGCTGGAGATTCCGCTGGGCATCCTCTTCGCCCGCCGACAGAATGCTGATCTCGCGGAATCGGCGACTCGCCAGGCAGTGCTGATCGCAACGTTCATCGGGCCGGATTTCGACCAATCGGTGGGGAACTCGCTGTCAGCGGTCCTTCGGAACCTCCCCACCCAG
>JBBQLA010000334.1:0-4008 GCA_038327485.1 Acidimicrobiales bacterium | reverse complement strand
TGTTCGTCGATGAGATCGACGCCGTGGGCCGTCACCGTGGCACCGGCACCGGCGGCGGTCATGACGAACGCGAACAGACGCTCAACCAGCTCCTCGTCGAGCTCGATGGCTTCGAGGAGCGTGACAACGTGATCCTCATGGCGGCGACCAACCGTCCCGACATCCTCGATCCGGCCTTGCTGCGACCCGGCCGATTCGACCGCCAGATCGCCGTGGACGCTCCCGACCTGGCCGGGCGGGTGGCCATCCTGCAGGTGCACGCCAAGGGCAAGCCGTTCACCTCGGCGGTGCAGTGGTCGGTCATCGGCCGTCGCACGCCTGGCTTCACCGGCGCGGATCTGGCCAACATCATCAACGAGTCCGCGATTCTGGCGGCCCGGCGTTCGATGAGCGAGATCGGCATGTCCGAGCTGTCCGAGGCCATCGACCGTGTGATGGCCGGCCCGGAACGTCGTCACCGGGTCATGTCGGAGAAGGAGAAGGCCATCACCGCTTTCCATGAAGCCGGCCACACCTTGGTCGGCCATCTGATGACCCATTGTGATCCGGTGCACAAGGTGTCGATCATGGCCCGTGGCCGCGCGCTCGGGTGGACGCAGAACCTTCCCGTCGAGGACCGTTACACCTTGACCCGGGCCGAGCTGCGCGACCGCTTGGCCATGTTGCTGGGCGGACGTTCGGCGGAAGAATTGGTGTTCGGTGAGATCACCACCGGCGCCTCTGACGACATCGATCGGGCCACCACCATCGCTCGGTCCATGGTGACCGAGTACGGCATGAGCGACTCGCTCGGTCCGCAGCGGCTCACGCCGGCGGCGGCTGACCCGTTCATGGGTCGCGACCCTGGTCACCGTGTGCCCCACTCCGACGAGTTGGCGGCAACCATCGATCGCGAGGTGCAGGCGATCCTGGACGAAGCGCACGACCGGGCCCGAGCCACCATCGTCGGGAATCGGGGAGTGCTCGACCGCATCGCCGCCAGATTGATCGAGATCGAGACGTTGGACGAAGCTGAACTGCAGTCGATCTTCGACGGACTGGTCGGAAACTGAGGAGACACACGTGGCGATCGACCCAGGCGACCTGAACGTGCCCGACTCACTCCCGTTGCCCCCTACGTTGTCCGACGGGGTCGACCAACCGCGGGTCGAGGCCGCAATCCGTGAGCTGTTGGCCGCCCTCGGTGAAGACCCCGAACGCGATGGCTTGCGCGACACGCCGTCGCGCGTTGCCCGCTTCTACGCCGAGACGTGCTCCGGCCTGCACGAGGACGCCCGGCGCCACCTGAAAGTGACGTTCGAAGCCAACCACGACGAGATGATCATGGTCCGCGACATCCCCATCTTCTCGATGTGCGAACACCACCTCGTCCCGTTCCACGGTCACGTCCACATGGCGTACATCCCCAACGCCGACGGGCGAATCCCCGGCCTGTCCAAGCTGGCTCGGATGGCGACCGGGTTGGCCAAGCGACCGCAGGTCCAGGAACGCCTGACGGCCCAGATCGCCGACGCCATGGATGAGGTGCTGCAACCGCGGGCGGTCCTCGTGGTCATCGAAGCGGAGCACATGTGTATGGCCATGCGGGGCGTCCGCATCGTCGGCTCGTCGACGGTGACGTCGGCCGTGCGGGGCCTGTTCCGAACGGACCCCTCCGCGCGAGCCGAGGCCATGCGCTTCGTGACCCGGGGGTGAGCCATCCGGGAAGACGATTTGACACCGGGCGGTAGCTTTCCCGGTGATGATCCCCCTGATCATGGGCGTTCTGAACGTCACTCCGGACTCCTTCTCCGATGGTGGTCGGTACCTCGCACTTGATGCTGCGGTCGAACGCGCCCACGAGATGGTCGCCGAGGGGGCGGACATCATCGACGTGGGTGGCGAGTCGACCCGTCCGGGAGCGACGCCGGTTGATTGCGACGAGGAGCTGGGGCGGGTACTCCCGGTCATCACGGCACTCTCCGACTCAATTGCCGGGACTGCTGTGCGCATCTCGATCGACAGCCGCCACGCCGTGGTGGCTCGGGCTGCCGTGGCGGCCGGTGCCTCGCTGGTCAACGATGTGTCGGCGTCTCTGTGGCAGATTGCGGCCGACGCCGGTGTCGGGTGGATCGCCATGCACATGGCCGGTGAGCCGACCTCGATGCAGGACGCCCCCGTGTACCGAGATGTGGTCGCCGAGGTCCGCGGGCTGCTGCTGGAGCGGGCGGCATCGGCGGCAGCAGCCGGGGTGACAGAGATCTGGATCGACCCGGGGATCGGATTCGGCAAGACCTTCGAGCACAACGTCGAGCTGCTGGCCTGCACCGCCGAGTTCGTAGGCCACGAGATCGACCGCCGACCGATCGGCCTGGTCATCGGCACCAGCCGCAAGTCGGTGCTCGGCCAGCTGACCGCTCGCAGCGACGCCCGCGTCGGCCGTGGGTCGGTCGAACATCTCGCACCGATCGAGGATCGTCTGCCGGCCGCGCTGGCCACCGCCACCTGGGCCATGGCCCAAGGCGCCGGCATGATCCGAACCCACGACGTGCGAGCCCACGTGCACGCGGCGCGCGTCGTTGCTGGTGACATCTGCGCCCCCGAAGTCGACATCGAACAGGACAGGAGCTGACATGGCCCCGAAGGGAAAGTGGGCGCAGGGGATCACACCCCGGCACTTCCACTGGGTGATCCAGGACCAACTCGCGTTGAGCGAGCGGCCCGGGGGATACGGATCGAACCACCGACGGGTGCGCCGCCAGGAGGAGATCATCTGGGTGCGCGAGCAGGGATTCGCGCCGGTCATCAGCCTGATCTCGGCGCCCCACAACCTGCACAACTACGACGAGCTGTCAGTTTCGTGGCTGCACTTCCCGTTCCCCGCGGCGGAGGATCATCCCAAGTACCTGTTCGACCTCTACCGTGAGATGCGGCGACTGTCGGCCACCGGCAAGAAGTTGTTGGTCCATGGCGAAGAACTCGGCGATCGGACCATCGGGGTCGCCGCCGGGTATCTGGTGTGGTCGAAGATGGTGCCCGAGATGCCCAAGGCGATCTACCTGCTCGAGCACATCACCTCTCGCCAGTTGGGCCCCGTCGGTCGTGACCTGGTCGCCGTCGCCGGCAAGCTCCCCCAGCCCAGTTGATCTGACATGTCGGGCGGAACGGCGAGGGATCGAATCGAACTCCGAGGCTTTCGCATCGTGGCGTTCTGCGGTGTGTTGGATGAGGAGCACCAGCGTCCCCAGCCGTTCGAACTCGATGTCGATCTCGTGTGCGACCTGACCGCGGCCGGACGGAGCGACCAGCTGACCGACACCGTCGACTACGGGGGCATGTGCGCGGATCTTGCTGCGGTCGCGGCAGGGCAGCACCACGAGTTGATGGAGCACTTGGCACACCGCCTGGCCACCGCAGCGCTGTCTGATGATCGGGTGGTGGAGGTGGAGCTGGTCGTTCGAAAGCTGCGTCCGCCGGTGCCCTACGACCTGGCCACCGCCGGTGTGCGCGTCGTGCGGAGTCGGTGAGTGCGGACGTTCCTGTCGCTCGGCTCCAACGTTGGGGATCGGCGATCACATCTGATCGAAGCCATCGCGTCGCTCCCCGACGTCGTGGCGGTGTCGCCGTTGTACGAGACGGACCCCGTCGGCGGACCGTCGCAGGGCGCCTACCTGAACATCGTCGTCGAACTCGATACCGAGGTCGATCCGAGCGATCTGCTCCGGGTGTGCCATCGCATCGAGTCCGCGGCCAATCGGGTGCGCGACGTGCGGTGGGGACCACGCACGCTCGACGTCGACATCATCTGGATGGACGGGGTCACCATCGACAGCGAACGTCTGACGATCCCCCATCCTCGTTTCCGGCAACGCAAGTTCGTGCTGGCCCCGCTTCGCGACCTCGCCCCCGACCTGGTCACCGGTCGAGAGGTCGAGCAGGCCGACGGTCGAGTGTGGGCCGTCGAGCCGCTGACCTGATCGTGCTCGTCCGTATCGTGGGTCGAGGTCGGGCGGGCGGAGCCCTGTTCGC
>JBBQLA010000333.1:0-4023 GCA_038327485.1 Acidimicrobiales bacterium | reverse complement strand
GTGCCAGCCGAAGCCGACCCCTGCTTCGACGCCGACGCGGGGGAGTCCCGCGCCCAACACCTTGTCGCATTCGGCTCGGCCCAGCTCCTCGAATCGCTCCCAACACGGCAGCGACACGACGCGGGCCACGATCCCCTTCGCTGCCAGCAACGCCGCGGCGTCGACCGCCACGTGCAGTTCGGAGCCGGTGGCCACCAACGACACCACCGCGTCGTCGGGAGCCGAGATGGCGTACCCGCCGAGGGCGACGCCTTCGGCGGAGGTGCCAGCCAGGACCGGAAGGTTCTGGCGCGAGGTGATCAGCGCGGTCGGTCCGTCGGCTTCGAGGGCCAGCGCAACCGCGGCGACCGTCTCGTTGGCGTCGCCGGGGCGAACGACCGGCAGATTCGGGATGGTTCGTAGCGCCGCCACCTGTTCGATGGGCTGGTGGGTGGGGCCGTCTTCGCCGACGCCGACCGAGTCGTGCGACCACACGAAGACGACCTTTGTCTGCATCAGTGCGGCGAGGCGCACCGCTGGGCGCATGTAGTCGCTGAACACCAGGAAGGTGCCGCCGGCCGGGGTGAGCCCGCCGTGCAACGCCATGCCGTTCATGGTCGAACCCATGGCGTGTTCGCGGACACCGAAGTGGATCTGGCGACCGTCGGGATGATCGAACGACAGCGAGGTCTCACCCTTGAGTTGGGTCCCGGTGTTGCCGGTGAGGTCTGCGCCCCCGGCGACGAGGCCGGGCATCGCCGGGAGTGCCGCGTTGAACGCGTCGCCGCACGCCACTCGAGTGGCGATGCTCTGGCCGATCTCGTAGGTGGGCATCTCGAACGGGGCGGTGGGCCGACCGGCGAGCGATGCGCTCCATTCGTTGCGAAGGTCGCCCAGTGCACGGTCGAGGCCGGCTTCCCAACGGGCACGGGTGTCTGCTCCACGACGTCCGGCCGTGCGGTAGTACTCGATCACATCGTCGGGAGCGAAGAACGACTCGTCCGCGGGAAGTCCGAGGATCGACTTGGTCACGGCGATCTCATCGGCGTCGAACGCCAAGCCGTGCGCCGCTGGATCGTCGGTGTGCTTCGGAGACGGGAAGGCGATGTGGCTTCGCACGATGATGATCGACGGGCGGTTCTCGACCGCCGCGGCTTCGACCAGCGCCGCCTCGAGGGCGTCGAGGTCCTCGGAGATGGCCCCGGCCTCGATCACGTGCCATCCGTAGCCCCTGAATCGCTCGGCCGCGTTGTCGTTGAGCGACAACTCGGTCGGACCGTCGATGGAGATGTGGTTGTCGTCGTAGACGAGGTTGAGGCGACCCAGCTTGAGGTGACCGGCGAGCGACGCGGCTTCGTGGCTCACGCCTTCGGACAGATCACCGTCGCCGGCAATGGCCCAGATGCGGTGGTCGCACACGTCGGTGCCGTACTTCGCCCGCAACGACGCCTCGGCGATGGCCATACCAACAGCGTTGGCCACACCCTGGCCCAGCGGACCCGTGGTCACCTCGACGCCGGTGGTGTGGTGCACTTCGGGGTGGCCGGGGGTCTTGGATCCCCACTGGCGGAACTCACGCAGGTCGTCGAGGGTGAGCCCGAAGCCGGTGAGATAGAGCATCGAGTACTGCAGGATCGAGGCGTGTCCGGCGGACAGCACGAACCGGTCGCGATCGGGCCACGCTGCATCGGTGGCGTCGTACTTCATGACTCGTGTCCACAGCACGTGCGCCAGCGGTGCCAACGCCATGGCGGTGCCTTGGTGGCCGGACTTGGCCTTGGCCGGCCCGTCCATCGCCAAGCCCTTGATGATTGCGACTCCCATCGCTTCGAGCTGTTCGGGTGTCATTTCGCCCACGGCGCGCATCCTCGGTTCGGCACGCCCCGACACTATCCCGCCCACTCCAACCCCCGTTTCGGCCCACCCCCCCGTTCTGTAGTGCCGTCACGTACGCGGGTGTACCTGGCGGCGCGACAGAACGGGGGCTTTGGGCGTCAGTCGAAGAGGGCGACCGAGGCGGTGAAGCCGTGCACGACGTTTCGCCCGCCGACCGGGCCGATCTCGCCGGCGCAGAACATGCCGGCGACCGGGCGTCCGTCGAGCGCGCCGGAGATCTCCGCGGCGTCGTGATCGGCGATGCCGAACAGGTGCGAACCGCGGCCGTTGCACGTGAACACCAGAGCGCTGGCGGAATCGCGGCCGACCATCATCGCTTCGAGGTCCTCGTGGGCGGTCATGGCGTCGCGCACATGGAACTGGACGGTCGTGCCGATCTCGATCTCCGCCCCGACGGCGACCGCTCCAGCATCTCGGTCCGCCCCGAGCACTCCGCGAACCAGGAAGTCGCCGCGCTCGAATTCGGCGAGGTGTTCGTCGACCACGATCCCGATGTGAAGTCCATGCGACGCCAGGTTGCGGTCGCCGGCATCGAGCGAATCGATGAGGGTCATCAGGCGGTCCAGGGCTGGTTGGCCGGCCAGTTCGTAGAGCACGTTGCGCTCCGATCTTGTGACCGTGAGGGGCTGGCCGATCGGGCGACAGCCTTGGCTCACGACCGGCGTGACCGGGACCTCGGGTGGCAGCCACACGCCGACCGCCCCGTCGGTGAAGCGCTCGCCGTCGAGGACCAACGTGTTGCCCCCGGGCGCTCGCGCCGCTGAGGCCATACCGCCGATGATCTTCACGCCCGACGCGGCCCCAGACAGATGCTCGAGTATCTCCTCTGCCGGGAACGAGAACGGATCGGCGAGCAACAGCAGCGTGCCGGTGTTGCGGCCGATGGCCCCACCACCGGCCACGATGATCTCGCCACTGGGGCTTCGGAAGGCTTCGAGCCGCACGGGCTCGAGGTCGACGCCGAATCTGGCCGCCCACAGCGAGATCGCCGCCGATTCCTCGACTTCGCGCGAGCCGCCGAGGACCGAGACCGCGGTGGCGCCGATCACTACCCTCGGGTTCAGCATCATTCGCACGGCTCGGGAGATGTCCTCGATCGCGCCGGCGTGGGGAGCGGTCACCGTGAGCACAGCGAGGTCGGGCGCGGTGCCGATCTCCTCGAGGATCTGGCCGACGATCTCGCCGGTGGCCTGGGTGGCGAGTGGGTGCTCGCTGAGTGCCGCGGCGTAACGAGCCATGAGTCTCAGCCAGCCGGGGGCAGGTCGGCTGCCGTCAGGATCGTGTACGGCACGATCACGGGGTCGGCCTGATCGAGACGGCAATGGGCCTCGACCGTGCCGGGTTCGGCGAACTCCATCTCGGCCCGCACCAGTCGGTAGCTGAACTTGGTCGGTTCGATCTGCAGGATCTGCACATTTCGTGCAATGACCTCATCGCCACGGTAGAAGATCACCTCGAGGTTGGCGGTCGGGGATTCGTCGGGGCCGCACCGCACGATGACCACCAGATGTGGCGCCCACGTGAACGGGAACGGCTCGGGAGGGGGAGCGGAGAACTGCACACCGGTGAGGTCGAGGCGGGTCGAGGGCCCATCGACCTGGCGGGCGTCGATGCCGTCGAGGAAGAGCGCGGAAAGGATCTGCATGGAGGTCCCAACCTACCGATCCGAGCGACCCCCTACGATCGCCGCCATGTCACAGCCCCCCGCCCACGCTCCCGCCGCTGCGGGGACCCGAACGCTGTCGGAGTCGGCGAGCAAGCAGCTCCTCGCCCGTCACGGCCTGCCCATCGCACCCGAGGCCGTGGTTGCCGATCCAGACGCCGCGGCCTCGGCTGCCACCGGAATCGGCTTTCCGGTCGTGGCGAAGTTGTGTGGAGATTTCATCGCTCACAAGACCGAGCGCGGCCTCGTTCGCCTCGGTCTCGGTGACGCCGCGGCGACCCGTGCCGCCGCCGCAGAGCTGTTGTCCAAAGCGACGCCCGAGGATGGCGAGGTCGGAGTGCTCGTCGCTCCGATGATCGCCGGAAACCGAGAGCTCATTGCAGGCCTCAACCTCGACCCGCAATTCGGGATGACCGTCATGATCGGCGTCGGCGGAATCCTGGCTGAAGCCGTCGCCGACGTGGCTGTGCGGTTGGTGCCGATCG
>JBBQLA010000332.1:0-4025 GCA_038327485.1 Acidimicrobiales bacterium | reverse complement strand
AGTGGCTCACCTGGCGCAAGGTCACCGACGTGTCGATCGCTCGGTCGATGTCGGACCGCTTCATGAAGACGGCGTCCATCCAGATCCACTCGGCCAACGAGTCATCGGCGTTCCGTGCGCTGGACGAGGTGCCGAACCCGTTGGCCTTCGCCGACACCATCGCAGCGCTCGTCACCAGCGACGCATAGCTCAGCCACCCGGTTCTCGGGCTCGTCAGTCGGCGTCCGCAGGCGCGACCTCGGCCAGCACCACGACGACGGTGTCGCTGTCGGCGGACTCGACCATCAGGACCTCCGCGATGTTTCCCGCCTCGCGCAGGTCGGCGGCGACCCGCGCGACTGCGGCGAGTCGCGCCGCAGGGCCACCGATGGTGATCGACTCGACCTCGGCCTTCATCGACACCTTGGCCTCGGTCTTGGCGCGACGAACGCTCCGCAACACGTCAGCTGCTACGTCGAGCAGCGCGGGGTCGCCGTCGCCGGCCCACTCCCGGATCGATGCCGAGTCGGGCCACGTGGCGGTGTGGATCGAGCCCTCCATCCACCACGACCACACCTCTTCGGTGGCGAACGGCAGGAACGGGGCGAACAGTCGTTGCAGCGTCGACAGAGCGATCGCCAGCGCCGCGCGGGCCGACATGGTCGCCGTGTCACCGGGGAGGTATGCCCGTCCCTTGACCAGCTCGAGGTAGTCGTCGCAGAACGACCAGAAGAACCCTTCGGTCCGCTCCAACGCTCGGGCGTAGTCGAAGCCCTCGAACGCGGTCGTCGCCTCATCGACCAGGCCGGCGAGGCCGACCAGCATGGCTCGATCCAGCGGTTCGGTCACGGCGTGTGGGGCTGCCGCACCAAATGCGGCGGTGCCCAACTTCGAATCTTCGAACGAGAGGGCGAATTTCGACGCGTTGAGCAGCTTGATGGACAGTCGCCGGCCGACCTTCATCTCCTTCTCGTCGAAGGCGGTGTCGACGCCCGGCCGACCCGACGCCGCCCAGTAGCGCACACCGTCGGACCCGTATTGCTCGAGCAGGCCGCGAGGCGTGACCACGTTGCCCTTCGACTTGGACATCTTCTTGCGGTCGGGATCGAGGATCCATCCGGCCAGCGAGGCATTGCGCCACGGTGCATGACCATGCAACGCGTCGCTGCGGACCATGGTCGAGAACAACCAGGTGCGAATGATGTCGTGGCCCTGCGGGCGCATGTCCATGGGGAAGGTCCGCTCGAACAAGTCGGGGTCGTCCTCCCAACCGCAAGCGATCTGTGGTGTCAGCGACGATGTGGCCCAGGTGTCGAGGATGTCCGGATCTGCGATGAAGCCGCCGGGCTGGTTCCGCTGAGACTCGTCCATGCCGGGAGGGCACTCGGTCTGCGGATCGACCGGCAGCATGTCCTCGGTCGGAACGAGCGCCGCGTTGTAGTCGGGGTTGCCCTCAGCGTCGAGGCGGTGCCACACCGGGATCGGCACGCCGAAGTACCGCTGCCGACTCACCAGCCAGTCGCCGTTCAGCCCGCTCACCCAATCGCTGTAGCGCGCCTGCATGTAGCCGGGATGCCAGGTCACCTCGTTGCCCCGCTCGACGAGTCGTCGGCGCATCGCCTCGTCGCGCCCACCGTTGCGGATGTACCACTGCCGGGACTGCACGATCTCGAGGGGCTTGTCGCCCTTCTCGTAGAACTTCACCGGATGTTTGATCGGGCGCAGCTCACCGATCAGGTTGCCCGACTCCCGCAACAGCTCGACCATCACGTTGCGGGCCCCGTTGGCCGCCTTGCCGGCGAAGGTGGCGTAGGCCTCGCGGGCGGCGTCGGAGTCGAGCCATTCGGGCGCCTCGGTCCCGAAGCGCCCGTCGCGCCCGATGACGGCGCGAGCCGGCAGGTTCAGCTCGCGCCACCACGTGACGTCGGTGGTGTCACCGAACGTGCAGATCATCGCGGCGCCGGTGCCCTTCTCGGGGTCGGCCAGGCGGTGGGCGAGGACCGGCACCTCCACGCCGAACACTGGCGTGGTCACGGTCGTGCCGAACAGCGGTTGGTAGCGCTCGTCGTCGGGGTGGGCGACCAACGCAACACAGCTGACCAACAGCTCGGGTCGTGTGGTCGAGACCATGATGGTCTCGCCGTTGGGCCGGGCGAAAGTGATGTCGTGGTAGGCGCCGGGCTCCTCGTGATCCTCGAGTTCGGCTTGGCTCACCGCCATCTGGAACGTGACGTCCCACATGCACGGAGCTTCGGCCGAGTACGCGTTGCCTGACGCCAGATGCCGCAAAAAGGCCCGCTGGCTGGTGCGCCGGGCCCGATCACCGATGGTCGTGTACATCGTGGACCAATCGACCGACAGGCCGAGGTAGGTCCACAGATCGGCGAAGACCTGTTCGTCTTCGTGGGTCAGTTGCTCGCACAGCCCGATGAAGTTGCGTCGGCTGATGGCCACGAAGTCGTTGCGCTTCTTGGCTGGCTCGGCGGGAGCCTCGAACGCTGCGTCGTAGGGCACCGTCGCATCGCAGCGGACCCCGTAGTAGTTCTCGACCCGGCGTTCGGTGGGCACACCGTTGTCGTCCCAGCCCATCGGATAGAACACCGACTTGCCGGTCATGCGGCGGTAGCGAGCGATGGTGTCGGTCTGGGTGTAGCTGAACACATGGCCGACGTGTAGGGAGCCGGACACAGTGGGCGGAGGCGTGTCGATGGAGAAGACCTGGTCGCGGGTGGCGGTGCGGTCGAAGTCGTAGGTGGCTGCAGCAGTCCACCGCCCGCTCCACCGCGCCTCGATGCCGTCGAGGGTGGGCTTCTCCGGGATCGTCCGGTCAGGTCGGGGGAGGGGTTCGGCCATGGCCCGACGGTAGTCGGGGCCCGCGAAGTGGCCGAATCGTTATCGAGTGATTCGCCTCATGCGGCGAGTCACTCGGCAGAGTCGAAGAGCGCGAGCCGCACGCGATTCCCGCCCTGCTGCTTGGCGAGGGACAACGCGAGATCCGCGGTGTCGAGCAGCTCGTCGATCGAGTTGCCCTGATTGGAGTCAGCGACGCCGACCGAGCAGGTGAACGGGGTGACCTCGGCGCCGGACGCGTCGAGCACCATCGACTCTCGCACGCGTTCCATGGCTGCCTGTGCGTTGAGTGAGCTGCACCTCGGGAACACCACCAGGAAGGCATCGTCCCCGTAGCGACAGATCACGTCTCCGGGCCGCAGCGTCGATCGCAGTGCTCCGGCGAACAGTTGGATGGCCCGGTTGCCGTCCTCGTAGCCGTGGGCGTCGTTGTAGGCGCCGAAGTTGTCGAGATCGCACACCGCCAAGCTGAACGGGGTCAACCCGCCGATGAGTCGTTTGATCTCGCGATGGGCAGTGCGATGGTTGGGCAGCCCGCTCAGGGGATCGACGATGTCGGTCTCCTCCGGCGTCGCCATGGCGGGGGAGAGTTCATCGAGTCGGTGCCCGGCGCGTTGCGCCAGCAACTCGAGATCATCGATCTCGATGGTGTGGGGCAGGTCGCCCGGGGCGCCGATCGAGGTCAGCACCGCGACGGGGCCGGTTCGTGTGAACACCGCAATGCACACCGAGGACGACTCATCGTGGCCGGCCAGGTGGGGGCACGTGTCGAGACGAGCAGACGAGTCGCCCACGGTTGGTCGTCCGTTGATGACTGCGCGGCACCGGTTGTCGCCGTTCAGCTCGATCGGCGGGACCAGGCCGTGTTTGTCGATCGACGTCATCCAGGTGCCATGAGCGCCGTCGCTCGAGCACAACATGAGCTGCGCAGAGCGCTGCGGCCAGAGGGCACCGGCGGTCTGGGCCAGGGCCGACAGGACCTGGACCTCGTCCGAGGCCAGATCGATGGCCCGGCTTCCTGCTCGTACCAGCGACCAGTGGGCCCGCTCACGGTCGACCTCGTCGAGGATTCGGCGTCGATTGATCCGCTCGAGGCCGATCTGGTGGCGCAGGGGTGCGGCGATGGCAGCGTGCACGAGGCCTGCAGTGGCGAGTCCCACGATCACCGCCGACATCAGCCGGAATGGCCAGGACAC
>JBBQLA010000331.1:0-4028 GCA_038327485.1 Acidimicrobiales bacterium | reverse complement strand
GGTGATCGGATCACCGTCGCTGAACGCGCAGAGGAAGGGCTTCGCGAACGTCGACAGCGACTCCCATGCGGCGCGATTGTCAACCGCACCCGGATCGTCAGGTGTCGCGGGAACGAGCAGCGGAAACTGGCGCGCGCCTTCCTTGTAGGCCTCGTCGGGGAAGGGAGCGTCATAGGCCGCCATCACCTCGGCGGGCATCTCACCAACCGTGCCACTCGACACGATGAACCCGGTCGGAAAGGTCTCTACCGTTTGGGAGAAGTTGCGCCAGTTCGCGAACGCCTCCCCCAACTCACGATCACCGGTCGGCATGAAGGTGTTGGCAGCCACCACGCGAGCGAACCGCTCGGGGTGCTCGCTGACGAGCCGAAGCCCGATGAGCCCTCCCCAGTCCTGGCACACCAGCGTCACCTGCTCGATGTCGAGCGAGTCGAAGAGGAGTTCGCGCATCCACTCGACGTGTCGGGCGTAGGTGTAGTCGGTTCGCTGTGTCGGCTTGTCGCTTCGTCCGAAACCGACGAGATCGGGGCAGATGACCCGGTGCCCAGCGGCGACGAGCGACGGAATCATCGTGCGGTACAGGTACGACCACGACGGCTCGCCGTGCAGGCACAGCACCACCTCACCATCGGCTGCTCCTTCGTCGAGGTAGGCGACGCGCAGCGTGCCTCCGTCGCCGTCGGAGATCTCCTGGTAGTGAGGCTCGTAGTCGAAGTCGGCCAGCCCGGCGAAGGCGTCCTCGGGTGTTCTGATGATTTCCATGTCGCTCCAGTGCAGTCGGTGGTGGGAGTCAGCGGAGGTTGAGCGCTCCGGCGACCATTGCCTCGGTGATCCGCTTGGCCCGCGTCGCGGCCAGGCCTTGATCGGTGCGGAGGCCGTACCAACTGGCCACACTCACCGCGGACTCGATGGCATCGAGCATCATCGATCGGGTTGCGCCCTCACGACGACCGAGTTCGCGGGCGAACACCGCACGAAGTTGCGCACGTCCTGCTTCCCGACTCTCGGCCAGGGACGCCACGACGTCGAGGTCGTCGACCGGGATGGCCGCGGCCAACGCCCACAGAACGAGATTGCTCTCGGCAACGCGCGTCCACGCTGCAGTCACTGCGGTGATCCGCTGGCCGACCGGTCGGGTGGGTCCGACGTCGAGGCCCGGTGGCGCTGTCCAGGCCAGTGAGTGCGCGAGCGCCGCGACCACCACGGAGGAGGCCTCGGAATAGTGCCGGTACAGCGTTCGCACCGAGATCAGCGCCTCCTCGGCCACGACGTCCATGGTGGGTTGCTCACCGCGCGTCTGGACCAGCGAGATGAAGGCGTCGAGAACTGCTTGACCGGTGCGGGCCGTGCGAGCGAAGCGACCATCGGTCTCTGGTTCCATCCGCCCCAAACCTAGGGCAGGCGAGATCACTCAGGACAGGGAGGGACCAGCCTCCCCGACCGACTCCGTCTGGAGTTGCTCGAGCCCGTGGCGATCGATTTTGCCATTGGGGAGCCGGGGCAGCGAGTGCATGAACTGCACCGACGCCTCACCGAGGCCCGACACTCCGGTCCAGGCGACGATCGCCTCGCGAATCCGATCACGGACGTCGCCTTCGTTGATCACCCCGTCGACCTCGCACCACACGACAAGTCTGCTGTCGTGGCTCGTACCGCGACTTCGCACACATCAGGATGGCCAACAGCGACCTGTTCGCACTCAGCCAACGACACCCGTACATCGTGAATCTTGGCGAACTGGCTCAGCCGGCCGAGGACCTGTATCTGGCCGTCGTCACCGACACGGCCCACGTCGCCGGTGGCGAGCAGCGGCTCGCCCCCGCTGAGCACGACTCGGGGACCAGTGGTCGAGGCCGTTGAGTCGAATGTCATGAGGTAGTGCGTGCGCACGAGCAGCTCGCCGGTGACCGGATCGGAGCTCACCGACACGCCGGGAATGGGCGAGCCGACCGACTGCGGTGAAGCCACGAACTGGTCGTGGGTCGAGATCGACACCCGCTTACACTCGGTCATCCCGTACATCGATCGGATCTCGGCGTTGGGCCACAGACCGAGGAGCTGATCGGTCACCTCGATGGGGAACGGCGACCCGGTCGAGGTGACCATGCGAAGGGTGGAGCTCCGCACTTTCGACTCGGGCATCGCTGCGACCAATCGGAGCTGACTGGGACCCGAAGCCAACACGGTGGGAGTGAGCAGGCCGCGCGAGAGGAGATGGCCGAGGCTGAGGTGGTCGGCCTGGACGACCGAAGCGCCCGAAGCAGCGGCCAGCACGAACTGGTTGAAGCCGTAGTCGAAGTGTGGGGGCGACGCACTGAGGATCACGTCGGTCGAACGGAGACCGAGCACCGACGCGATCGTCCGGGACACCGCGGTCACCTGATCGTCAGGACACGTGACCAGTCGGGGCCTGCCAGTTGAGCCGCTGGTGCTGAAGACGATCGACGGAACTTCGCGAGCAGGAGTCCGCCGATGCGAGCGGGTGTGCAGCTGCCTCACCAGGACGTCCAGTGCCGAGCTCAGCGAGTCGCTGCCGACTCGAGCGTCGACTTCGACCCAGGCATCGACCGACCACTGGTCCAACGCCATCTCCGTTCGGCCCAGCTCCGAGGAGGCGAGCATGGCCACCGACGCGCCCGCCGTCATGAGGCCGATGGCCATCGGCAACGCGAGGACACCCGGGTCTCCGCACACGGCAACGCGGGCCCCCTGGGCCATTCGACCGAATCGCTTGCGGATGTACAGGGCCAGCTGGTGTACGGCAGACCACGAGAGAACCTCTCGACCGTCACTGAGTGCGGGCGCATCGGGTTGCGTCTGGGCGTGCCGCTCGGCCAAACGCGCGAGGCTCACGAGGCGTTCCGCAGAGAGGTCACACCACACATGTCGGCAGCTTCGCGCCAACATTGACCTTCAGGCCAAGGGCGTCAGGGCAACCGTCCGACCTCGGCCGCGAGCGCAGCGACCCCGGCGTGATCGACGGCGTGAGGGATGGTGACGGCCACACGTGCCGCTGCGCTGCCGTACCGACGCCGGAGTCCGTCGGCCACTGCCGTGGCGTCGCCACGGATCACGATCGACGACAGCACCTCGTCATCGACCAGCGCCGCCATCTCGGCCCACCGACCTTGCTTGGTCAATGTGCGGAGTTCGGGTTGCAGAGCGCCGTGCCCCACTGAATCCAGCACGGGTCGGTAGGCCGGAGTGGATCCGTAGAAAGCCACCAGCCCTCGCGCCGCATCATCGGATGCCGCCTGGTCCGACGAGTCGTTGGCGAGCGCCACGATGGCTCCGCCCACCACGATGAAGTCATCACGTGCTCCACCGATCATCGGGAGGGAGTGGTTGGCGACAAACGGGTCCGAGGTGAAGGGGTGCAGCAGGATGCCGTCGGCGTGGCGCAGCGCTACCTCGGTCATCCTGGGCCCGACCGCGGCCACGAGAACGGGCGGAGGTCCCGACGCCAAGCGAGCGGGTCGAAACAACGGCGGCAGCAGATCGAGCTGCCAGAACCGACCCTGGTGATCGAGCTCGAGGTCGTCCTGCCATGCCGCGAAGATCGCTTTCACTGCGTCGACCTGGTCGGCCATGCGGGCTGCGGGATGGTCGAACTCGGCGCCGAATCGTCGCTCGATGTGCGGCCGGACCTGTGACCCCAGACCCAGCATGAACCGACCGCCGGTGATCCGTTGGAGATCCCACGCTGTGTGGGCCAGATGCATGGGGCTCCGCGGGAACGACACGGCGATATTGGAGTAGAGGTCGATGTCCGCGCCGGCGGCGCGAGCCAGGGGAATGAAGACGTCCTCGGGCCCCTCGAACGAGTAGGCGCCGCTCACCCCCGCCTCGGCCAGGAACTCAGCCGCGTGTCGCCCGTCGGAGCCACCGACATGGAGCGGCAGGTCCAGGCGCATGCGGCCACGGTAGGACACCGAGGCGAGGTGGGTGGCAGGCGACTTGCAGAACCCCCTGCTGCGGTCGATCCTGAGGAGGTGACCACGCCATCCGACGACCGCACCGGAGAAGGC
>JBBQLA010000330.1:0-4033 GCA_038327485.1 Acidimicrobiales bacterium | reverse complement strand
GGCTACGCGGCGCTGATCCGACCAGCCTCGACGTAGTACGTGCGTACGGAGGCGGACGAGCGCAGGGGCTGTTCCGAGTGCGCCTGAAGGGTGCTCTTCCGAGCGTGTTCGCCGGGCTCAAAATTGCCGGACCCGCCGCGGTGCTGGGTGCCGTGCTCGCCGAGTTCTTCCAGCCCGCCGACAGCGGCCTCGGCGTCGGCATCATCCGATCCCAACAGCAACTCGAGGTGTCTCGCACCTGGGGCATCGCCCTCGTCGCCACTGCGCTCGGTGGGGTCGTCTTCGTCATCACGGGGGTGGTGGCACGGCTCGTCACCCCCTGGGCCAAGCCCACCGAGTTCTGACGTGGCCGCCGTCGCACTTCCGCCGCCCGCCATCGCCCTCGACGATCAGAGCAGCGCGCTGGCAGCCGGACTCAAGCGGTTCGGCGTCGCTCTCGGTCGAGCGTTCGCGACGCTCGGTCTCGTCGTCGTGATGTGGCAGCTGTTCGTGGTGTCGCTGGGAGAGAACCTCGCGTTCAGCACTCGCGGTCCGGTCGACGTGTGGCGCTACCTGTTCGGAACGAACTCCGGCCCGGCCCGCCACGAGATCCTCTCGCTGCTCTGGGTCACGTTGGGCGACGCCGCCATCGGACTGGTCGCCGGCACCGTCGGCGCGGTCCTCGTCGCCCTGGCCTTCAACCTCTACCGCCCATTCGAGCAAGGGCTCATGCCCGTCGCCATGGCGTTGCGGTCGGTGCCGCTCGTGGCAATGGCACCGCTCATCGCGCTGATTTTCGGACGGGGCCTGATGACGGTCGGTGTGGTCGGGGCAGTCGTCACCTTCTTCCCCACGCTCGTGAACATGTCGCTCGGCCTGCGGTCCGCGCCCCAACAGTCGGTGGACCTCTTCAGGGCCTACGGGGGCGGGCGCATCTACACCCTGCTCAAGCTGCAGTTTCCCTTCGCCCTCCCGTCACTGTTCGCGGCGATGCGCGCCACTGCACCGCTCGCCATCACGGGTGCCCTCCTCGCTGAATTCCTACTCGTCGGCACCGGGCTCGGCCACGCCATCAACGACGCCCGAAACACCTTCGAGTACGACGCCATGTGGTCCGAGGCGGCAGTCATCACGTTGTTCTCAGTGCTCAGCTATGCAGTGACCGTCGGGATCGAAGGAGCTGTGCTGGCCCGATTCGCCCCGGACCGGGCGCGGGCCGCCAAGACCGGCGCCTGAACGATATGCGAGATCTCCTCGCCCTGCCGAAGGGCCATCTCCACCTGCATCTCGAGGGCGGCATGCGTCCGTCCACGCTGGTGGAGCGGGCCGATTTCTACGGTATGGACGTGCCCGTGGTCTCCGGATTCGGCAGCTTCAGCGCGTTCGCCGGTATGTACCTCGCAGCATGCGCTGTGCTGAAGACGCCTGCGGATCTGGCGCGTCTGGTCGACGAAGCGGTGGCCGACGCCGCACTGGCCGGAGCCGTGTGGTTCGAGCCGGCGTTCTACCCACCACACCACCGCGCCACGTTCGGCTCGGATCAAGCCACCCTCGACATCGTGCTCGACGCGCTGGCGACCGCAGCGGTCAGCCACGGAGTGGCCTGCGGGCTGTTACTGGCATCGGACCGTACCGAGCACCCGGCACAAGCCATCGAGATGGCGCAACTCGCCATTGCGAACATCGATCGGGGGGTCGTCTCGTTCGGCTTGGCCAACGACGAGATCCTCGGCCCGCCTGAGCCCTACGGCGAGGCGTTCCGCCTGGCCCGTGAGGCCGGATTGCTGTCCACGCCGCACGCAGGCGAGTTGTGCGGGCCCGACTCGGTACGGGGCGCGCTCGACTCGCTCGGCGCCAATCGCGTGCAACACGGGGTGCGTGCGATCGAGGATCCCGACCTGGTGAAGCGGCTGGTCGACGAGCAGATCTGTTGCGATGTGTGTCCGACCTCCAACGTGCTGCTGGCGGTGGTCCCCGACCTGGCGTCGCATCCACTGCCCGCGTTGATCGACGCCGGTGTGCCGTGTTCGATCAACGCCGATGATCCGTTGCTGTTCGGACCAGGCCTCTTGGACGAGTACGAGATCTGTCGGTCCGAGCTCGAGCTCACTGACGCGCAGTTCGCCTTCGTGGCCCGATCCTCGATCGAGCATTCCGGTGCCCCCTCCGACGTGAAGGCCGCCGCCCTCGCCGGTGTTGATGCATGGTTGGAGACGTGACCGACTCCCCGACCGGTCCGGCCGACCTTCGTATCATCGGCGCGCGGCTGCTGGTCACGATGGACGCCGATCGCCGTGAGCTGTCCGGCGGCTGGATCTCGATCCGCGATGGTCGCGTCGAGGCCATCGGACCGGCGGGCAGCGAACCCGAAGCGCTCCGAACCATCGACGCCACCGGTTGTGTGGTCACCCCGGGGCTGGTCAACACCCACCACCACATCTATCAGAACCTCACACGGGCGTTTCCGCCGGCCACCACCTCGAACCTGTTCGGTTGGCTCACCACGCTGTATCCCATCTGGGCGAACCTCGACGAGGAGGCCTCCTATCTCTCCGCCTGGATCGGCTTCGCCGAGCTCGCGTTGGGTGGCTGCACCACGACGATGGACCACCTCTACGTGCATCCGCGGGGTGGCGGGGACCTGATCGGAGCCGAGATCACCGCCGCCGAGGAACTGGGCATGCGGTTCCACGCCACCCGCGGCTCGATGAGCCGATCGAAGAAGGATGGCGGCCTGCCCCCCGACGAAGTCGTGCAGGACGACGACACGATCCTGGCCGAGTCCGAGCGGTTGGTCGGCCGGCATCACGATCGCAGCTCGCACGCCATGACCCAGGTGGCACTGGCGCCGTGCTCTCCGTTCTCGGTGACTCCCGGACTGATGACCGCCACCGCCGAGCTGGCTGAACGGCTCGACGTACGTCTGCACACCCACCTGGCGGAGGACGTCGACGAGGACGACTACTGCCGAGAGGTCTACGGCTGCCGTCCCCTCGAGTACTTCGAGGAGGTCGGCTGGGGAACGAGTCGGTCATGGGTGGCGCACTGTGTGTACCCGAACGCCCATGAGATCGAGAAGATGGCGGGATGGGGAACCGGGGTGGCCCACTGTCCCAGCTCCAACCAGATGATCGGAGCCGGACTCGCTCCCATCAGTGAGTACCGAGCCGCAGGCGTTCCGGTCGGCATCGGATGTGACGGTTCGTCGTCGACCGACTCGGCGTCGTTGTGGATGGAGACCCGCAACGCGTTGCTGCTCGGCCGCCTTCGCCACGGTCCGGAGGACATGCAGGCTCGAGATGCGCTCGAGATGGCCACCCTCGGCGGGGCGACGTGTCTGGGCCGCGACGGCGTGATCGGCCTACTGACTCCTGGCTCGGCCGCCGATCTGGTGGTGTGGCCGCTCGACGGTGTGCAGTTCGCCGGTGCCTGGTCGGACCCGGTCGAAGCCCTGCTGCGCTGCGGACCGAACGCTGCGAAACACACGATCATCGCCGGTCGTGTGGTCGTGGAGAACGGACGGCTGGTCGACGAGCGAGTGCCCGAGATGCTCGACCGTCACGCAGCAGTCGCCCGCCGTTGGCAAGGCCTCTTGTGACCCCGGCTTCTGTGGCAATGTCGAGTGTGACCGACACCGACCGTCTCACCGTTCGCTTCGTCGACGACGAGCGGGTGATCGAACCCTGCGACGACCTGATCTTCGGACGCGGCGCCGAACTCGACATCGACTCGAACCCATTCCTGCACCGGCGAATGGGCCGCTTCGTCTTCAACGACGGCATGTGGTGGATCGAGAACCTCAGCGCGTGGACGCCATTGAGCGTCGCCTGCGGTCGATCGGCCACGAACGTCGCTGTCGATGGGCGCGTCACGCTCGTGCACCCCGAGAGCGTCATCAGCTTCGAGGCGGGATCGTGTCGCTACGAGATCCGAGCACTGTTGGACCGCTCGACCACGCTCCCCCGACCGGACGACGATGGGTTCGGCGACCGCACGGCGACGATCCGCGCCACCGATCTGCCCCTCACCGACGAGCAGCTCTTGTTGGTGGTGG